>JBFWYJ010000122.1:0-8525 GCA_050186555.1 Bacteroidia bacterium | reverse complement strand
TTCAGATAACTTATGAAAGCCTAGGACAGAATTCGCTCTATTTAGCATAATTAGGAAGAAATACTCTTTTAGTTGGAGCTGACAACCTGTTTCGTTAAAGATGCTTAATGCTGTTTTATAAGCCGTGTCAGCATCTTTTATAGCTGTGCTGGTTGTATCAGATCTTCTATAACTTAATACAACTTCGTTTAAAATGTGCTTGTGATTTTTCATGCGATAAGATTATTGTTTAACAACTTTCCTTACCAAAGGAGTTGGTTGATGAAATAACCTTGACAAAAATTTTTCTTCTGAAATCTAAGGGGGGTTGGACCACTTATTACTTAATGGGGGGGATATTTATTAGGGACTCCTCTCTCACTCTATTACACAATATTCATAGCTTATTAGCTATATAATGCAATCATATAGGTTATAAAAAATATTCAGGGATTAGATTTGTGGATGAACAGGAAGTGTGTTATTACCTTTAACACGCATTCACTTGCAAGAAAGATAAAATGGTTATAACTTTGGGGATGTAATCTCTACAGAAGAGGAAAAGGTTGCAGATGAGGTTACAAAAACATACGAATTAAATTATAACTGGTTGATTTATAGGATCAAGAGGTTAGGGGTTCGACTCCCTTCGGGATCACAAAAGAAAGTCCGCTGAATCAGCGGACTTTCTTATTTTTAAGTCAATTAAAACAATTTCAAATTAACATTTTGTTTTTGTAAATTTGATTTAAACCAAATTAAAAAGTATATGATAAAAAATCTACTTACTAAAGCATTCTCTTTTTCGTTTTTGCTTTTTACAACAACGACTTTTTCTCAAAAAGCTATCCAATTCGATGGAACCGATGATGAAATAAATTTCGGCAACTCTCCGTTATTTAACATCACAGATAGCTTAACTGTGGAAGCAAAAATTAAAGTTTCAGGAGCCATTAATTATCCAACATTCATTAGCAATTTTGAAGATTCTACCGGCTTCTGGAAAGGATATTGGTTAGGAGGAGATAATACCGGAAAAGCTACTTGGTATATTGGAAGTATTACTACTCCAAGCACAGGATATTATTTAAATTCATCTAGTTTAGTTAACGATGGGAATTGGCATCATTTATCAGGTGTGTTTTTTGGTGACTCTGCTAAGCTATATATTGACGGTGTTCTCGAAACTTTTTCAAATGTTCCAAATCCACATCCTTATTCTACATATAGTTTGATTGCAGGAAACGATATGCTCGGCGATCTTTACGGAGGCGCTATTGATGATATTCGTATTTGGAACACCGTTAGATCTGGCGCCCAGATTGCATTGTACAAAGATTCTTGCTTAAAAGGTAATGAGCCTAATTTAGTGGCTTTGTATCATTTTGAAAGAGGAGTAAACGGAAGTATTGCTTATGACAGAACAGCAAATGGTTTGAATGGAAAACTAACAAACATGGATACATTAAATGTTTGGGTTGCAGGAACTAATTGCACAGCCTGTAAAGTATATCCTATAAATAAAACTGTTACTCAGAATACATTTACACTTTCTTCCAATCAATCTGGCGCTACTTATCGTTGGTTAGACTGCGCTAATAGCTATTCATTTATTACCGGCGCAACCGGACAATCCTATACAGTGACAATGAATGGGAATTATGCTGTTGAAGTTAGTCGGTATAATTGTGTCGACACTTCTAATTGTATTAACATCATGAATGTTGGAATAATTGAAAACAATTTGGCTAAATCAATTAAACTTTATCCTAATCCTGCAAGTAATCAATTAAATATTCAATTAGCAGAGAAAGAAGCAGCCGCTATCGTAAAGGTTTTTGATTTAACCGGAAAATTGATTTTATCGAAAGAATTTAATCAAACAGAAAAAATACGCATGGATCTATCCCTAACAAAGGGGCTTTATTTGGTTGAATTAAATGCCTCCAATAAAAAATCCGTCTTTAAGCTCAATATTGAATAAAGCAGCTAAGCCGACATTAAGTCGGCTTTTATATTTCGAAAAACTTAAAAACTGTTATTAGTGAAACCTAATGGAAGACATTTAGGTATATTTGCATTATGATAGGTAAATTCATTGAAAGAGTAGGCTTTTTCCGTTTAATGCTAATTCCGATTGGTGTTGCCATAATTATTACCGCAATTGTAAATCAAATAATTGGAATGGGAATTGTAGGTGGTATTATTCTAATTTTTGGTGTTCTGAACAAATGTCTATTAATGGGGAAATGTGATATTCCGGAAGCAAAGAATAAATGGAAATAACCGTTTTTTTTACTTCAATTAGATTAATCTAAATTATTGATTTTCTGATAAATATTATAATTTTCAACCGCTCAATTTTCACAAATTTATTCCTGTAATTTGACCAAAAGACATTATTATGCTTAACTTTGGGTTAACTAACTAATTATGGCTAACACAACAATCCGTTTTGTTGACAACAACAAAGACAAGGCACTTTTCTTCGCAACTCTTAGAAAAAGGGTTGATGCGTATTTTAAAGAAAACAATATTTCAAAACATTACAATGCTTCAATGGTAATAAAAACTATTGTATTACTTCTTGCTTACATTATCCCTTTTGTCTATTTGTTGCTATTTAATCCCGGATTTGGTATTAGTATGCTTTTATGGTCTATAATGGGAATTGCCTTGGCAGGAATAGGAATGAGTATTATGCATGATGCCAACCATGGAGCATACACAGCTAGTCATAAAGCAAACTACTGGCTGGGAAATACATTAAACCTTTTAGGAGGGTCTGTATTCAATTGGAAACTTCAACACAACCTTTTACATCATACCTACACTAACGTAATTGAGCTTGATGATGACATTGATGATAAATTAATCTTAAGATTTTCTCCTCATACTGAAGTGAAATGGTACCATAAACTACAATTTATTTACGCCTTTGTATTTTATGGAATATTAACCTTGTACTGGGCTTTATTAAAGGATTTTGTACAGTTCAATCGTTATACAAAGCTTGGTGTAAACAAAAACACACCTAAACAAAACAGAATAGTTCTTACCAAAATCGTACTCAGTAAAATCATTTATTTTTTAATTGTGCTGGTAATTCCAATTAAAGTGTTTGGTTTATCCACCTCTAGTGTGATTATTGGATTTTTATTAATGCACTTTATTGCCGGAAACATCCTGACCATAATATTTCAATTAGCACATACCGTTGAAGGAACAACGCATCCATTGCCTGATGAAAATGGAAATATTGAAAATAATTGGGCTATTCATCAATTAAATACAACAGTAGATTTTGCAAGACATAATAAAGTATTATCTTGGTTTTTAGGGGGCTTAAACTTTCAAGTGGAGCATCATCTTTTCCCTACTATTTGTCATGTTCATTATCCAAATATCGCTCCGATAGTTAAGCAGACAGCAGAAGAATTTGGTGTTCCATATTTAGAGAATAAAACCTTCTGGCAAGCTTTTGGTTCGCATTTCAGAACATTAAAACGATTTGGTAAATTACCGGACATTAATGAGGCGCTAGCCTGATTTGTTTTGTTAATTTTTAAATGTACCTGAAACTAATTTTATTGATACCTTTCTGGCATTAAACGAAATCTATGAAAAAAAGTGATTTATTACTATGTATCTGCTTACTTATTACAATTACATTACATAGCCAATCTAAATCAAATAAAAAGAATTCTAGATCTGGAAGTACAGCAAATACTTATGAAAAAGGAGAAACTGATGTAAATATTGGCCTGGGTTTTGTTAACAATGGATACTACTATGGACAAGGTTATCATCGGGCTTCTTTACCAATTGCCTTTTCTTTAGATCATGGTGTTACCGAAAATATTAGTATTGGAGGATATTTTGCCTGGTCACGGGTGGTTTACAAATATTATGGGAAATGGAATAATGGAAATGGCTGGTATGATTATACGGATACTTATTCCTGGTCATATTATGTTCTTGGGGTAAGAGCTGCGTATCATTTAGGACCATTATTAGAAGTTGAGAATTTTGATTTGTATCCGGGTATAGCAGCAGGTTATAATTTAGCCAAGTATAAACGAACTACAACTGACCCCAATAGCTCAAGAACATTCACAATAGAGGATCGTAGTCGTCCGTTTCTTGGAGTTTACGTAGGTGCGAGATATTTATTTACTGATAACCTTGGTGTTTTCGGAGAGTTTGGATATGGATTATCCTATGCAACCATTGGATTAAATATTAAATTATAGTTATGAAGAAAATTAGAATATACGTTGTTGGGGCTATTTTGCTTCTTTTTTCAATTGAAGCTTACTCTCAAAGTGGAAAAGACATTTATAGCTTGTATGACATAAAAGGACAAAAAGCAGATTATCAGAAGCTCTTAAATGACGCTCTGAATGCAGACGTTGTACTATTTGGAGAATTACATGATAATCCCGTATGCCACTGGTTGCAATTAGAGCTTACAAAAGATTTATATGCAACAAAAAAAGACAAATTGGTTTTAGGAGCAGAAATGTTTGAAGCAGATGACCAAATTGTAATTGATGAATATTTAGCAGGGAAGATTTCTGATAAAACACTTAAGGTAGAAGCCAAATTATGGAACAATTTTGCTACCGACTACAAACCACTGCTGGATTTCGCAAAAGACAATAAATTAAAATTTGTTGCTGCAAATATTCCTAGAAGATATGCCAACCTGGTTTATTCTAAGGGGATTGCATCTTTAGATAGTGTGTCTGATGAAGCCAAGAAATGGATTGCGCCATTGCCTATGAAATATGATCCTAACTTAAAATGCTACAAAGATATTTTTGAAAGTGCCGGCGGACATGGTGGAGATAATTTACCTAAATCTCAAGCTATTAAAGATGCTACAATGGCTCACTTTATTTTGAAAAACTGGACTAAAGGGCAAGTTGTATTACATTATAATGGTGCTTACCACAGTAATAACCATCAATCTATTGAATGGTATTTGAAACAAGAAAATCCAAAATTGAAAGTAATGGTAATTTCCAGCACGGAACAAAAAGATATTAGTAAACTTGAAGATGGCGCTAAAGAAAGCGGTGATTACATTATTGTTACACCAAGTAACTTAACAAAAACTTACAAGTAATTCCTATTAATAATTGACTACGCCATTGGTTATGGTGTAATTAGTTCCCGCCACTGAGTCTGTCACAAAACTAAAAGTTGCTTTCAATTTTGACAGTAAAGTTGTGGATGACGAATCAATTTCTGTAATATTTAGTGTCCCGCTGTTGGAATAAAAAGTATTACCGTTAACATCTGTATACTTTGCATAATACATGCTTGAAAAGCCACCAAGCGTAAGGTTCCCGTTCCGTATTGAAACCTAAGTGTAATGGTGTTATTTGGCGGATTAAAAACATCTGAGCAAGCAAATCCATATTCCAAATTCTGCTTAAAAAAACTTTGAGTATTTGCAGCACTCTTCCAATCTGAACCGTTTACACTAGCAGTCATTAAATAAGTTGGTGCAGGTGGATTTTGATTACCGGTATTTGTATTAGTATCATTGTTTTTCTTATCCTTTTTACAAGATGTAATTAAGGTTAACAAAACAAACATGATATAAATAAATCTCTTCATCATTAATCAATTCCGAAGAACGACAATACATGAGTTAATTCAGTGTCGTTATTAAAGCTGATGGTTAATTTTCCTTTTCCGTTTGCGGAACGTTTAAATGCATAACTTTTATTGAAGATTGCATCCAATTTCTTGGTTACTTCTTTATCTTCAATAGACAATGGCTTATCAACTTTCTTTGTTTTTGGCTTGAACTTTAATTTCTCACCTCTTGCCAACTCTTCGATTTGGCGTACAGATAATTCTTGCTCAATCGCTAAGGCAAAAATAGCTAATTGCCTGTCTTCATTATCAATATTGATAATTGCTTTAGCGTGACCCATAGTTAACTCTCTATCACGTAAAGCTTTTTGAATTGGCGCCGGTAATTTCAATAAACGCAAGAAATTTGTAACGGTACTTCTTTGTTTTCCTACTTTTTCACTCAACTGCTCTTGAGTTAAATTACATTCATCAATTAATCGCTTATACGATAATGAAACTTCGATTGGGTCTAAATCCTCACGCTGAATATTCTCAACCAAAGCCATTTCCAACATAGCCTGATCATCAGCCACTCTAATGTAGGCAGGCACCTCTTTCAATCCTGCCATTTGAGAAGCCCTGAATCTTCTTTCACCTGAAATCAACTGGTACTTATCGTAACCCAGCTTTCTTACAGTTAAAGGCTGAATAATACCATGTTGTTTAATACTTTCAGACAGCTCCTTTAAAGCTTGCTCTTCAAAATTGCTTCTTGGTTGAAATGGGTTTGTTTCAATATCTGAAATTTTAATCGTTGATACTGAATTGACAACTGGTGCTCCCTCCCCTACATGTCTGGTTGTAATATCGGTTTTGGCATTTTCTAATAATGCACTTAATCCTCTTCCTAATGCCGGTTTCTTGCTCATTCTTTCTTTCTTGATGGTTTATATATCTTCACTTAATTCTTCTTCGCTAATGCTTATTTTACGATCCTTAACGCTTATTTTCGTTAGTCCGTTACGTTGTAAAATTTCACGCGCCAAATTCAAATAACTGTTAGCGCCTTTGCCGGCAGCATCATGCATGATAATGGTTTTACCAAAACTTGGTGCCTCCGCTAATTTCGTGTTTCTCATTATCAAGGTATCAAATACCATATCCTGAAAATGGGTTTTAACTTCTTCTACTACTTGATTCGCTAAGCGCAACCTACCATCAAACATCGTTAATAATACCCCTTCAATATCTAAGCCCGGATTTAAATGTGTTTGAACAATTTTAATGGTTTGCAATAATTTCCCCATTCCTTCTAAGGCGAAATATTCACATTGAACAGGAATGATAACACTATCAGCCGCCGACAAAGAGTTAATAACGGTTAATCCTAATGAAGGACAACAGTCGACAATAACAAAATCATACTTCTCCTTGATTTTATCCAAAGCTTTTTTCATCATGTACTCTCTGTTGGTTAAATTAACCAATTCAATTTCCACACCAACGAGGTCGGCATTAGTAGGTAACAAGAATAAATTTGGTGTATCCGTCTTTAAAACAACATCTTTGGGATGAATACTGTCTATCATACACTCGTACAATCCACCTTTAACATTTGCGGGGTCAATCCCAACTCCCGAGGTACTATTAGATTGCGGATCCGCGTCCACCAACAAAACCTTGTACTCCAACACTGCCAGACTTGCTGCAAGATTTATTGCTGTGGTTGTTTTCCCTACGCCACCTTTTTGATTTGCTATCGCTATAACTTTTCCCATATCAATTTATTTTGTTATCGTTTCTCCAATTTTCATTAATGTTAGTTGTGCACCGGCTCTTTTGAATTTAGCCATGGCATCTTCGTGATCAATCTTTATGTACCCAAAAGTATCATAATGCATTCCAATTACATCCTTACACTTAATAAATTCCGTTGCAATGATGGCGTTGTCTACACCCATTGTGAAATTATCACCAATTGGCAGAAATGAAAAATCCATTTTTCTATAATCACCAATCAACTTCATATCATAAGTAAGTGCCGTATCTCCAGCATAGTAAAAACTTTTGTCACTCGTTTCAACCACAAATCCCATAGGGTTACCTCCATAGCTGCCATCCGGTAAGCCACTGCTATGTAAAGCATTTACGCACTTCACTGAACCAAAATCCAATTTCAATTTTCCGCCGGTATTCATCGGATGAATATGCTTTACTCCTTTTTTCTCAAGCCATAAATATATTTCGTAATTACATATAACCTTTGCTCCTGTTCGTTTACCAATAGATTCCGCATCAGCAATGTGGTCTTCATGCCCATGAGAAATAAGAATATAATCAGCTTTTATAGAATTTATGTCAATGGATTTAGCCAACTCATTAGGTGAAACAAACGGGTCAAACAATAAATGTTTTCCATTCACTTCAACACCAAAACAAGAATGACCAAAGTACGTGATGTTCATAATTACTTCACAAAAAGAATTTACACTGCTTGTAAAGTTAAGAGAATATGGACACCTTCATGGTCAGAGTTTTTAACAAGAATAAGGCACACATCTGATAAGGTGTTGATAAGTAATTATGCAAAAGGTTGTTCTTTTTAGCTGTACAAACAGGGAGAATAGTTATTCAGACAAGGTAACCAATATTTACAAGCAATTATTTGAAAAAGAAGGCGTTGAGACTGAAGTTTTTTACTTTAGAGACTTGTCGGGTAATATCATTTCCGAAGAGTTATTTGATAATAAGTCTGAAGGATTTTTAAACTTCATAGATAGCCTTATTGGCGTTAATCACAAATTTGTTTTTGTTATTTCGGAATACAACGGAGGTTTTCCGGGTTTATTTAAAGTGTTTTTAGACGCGGTACCACCCAGAATGTGGTTAAATAAAAAAGCCTGCTTGGTTGGAGTTAGTTCGGGAAGAGCCGGTAATTTGCGTGGAATGGAACA
>JBFWYJ010000121.1:0-8538 GCA_050186555.1 Bacteroidia bacterium | reverse complement strand
ACCTGTTAAGACTAACAGTGCTCCTTCCTCACCTGTGAGAAGTTCAGGAGGTAGTGGAGGCAGTATAAAATCCTCACCTAGAAATACAGGTGGTGGAAGTATAAATAAGTCAAGATAATATGGTTAACGTTCTTAAGATATTGACATGTCTCATCGGGATGTCTTGTGTGGCAATTTCTCAAAATGATATTGACGCAATCAGATATTCGAGAATTGGAGTAGGTGGAGGGGCAAGGTTCATGGCAATGGGAGGCTCGTTTGGGGCCTTAGGGGCTGATATTTCATGTATGTCTTATAATCCGGCCGGATTGGGTATTTACACTAAGGGTGAAATGATTATATCCGGTGGAATGCGTTTTACCAATAATCGCACAAAGTTTGAAGATGCACAATCCAATATACTAGGAGCAAATTTTGTCTTTGGAAATTTCGGGATGGCTTTTGCAATGCCGTCAGAAAAAGACCCTGAAAGAAGAAATGTTTTTGGTTTTTCTAATAATCAGATTTTGAACATGGAAAATCAGTTTGTCGTTAATAATGGTGAAACAACAAGCAGCTTAGCAAAAGACATGTTGATCAATGCCAACGATATTAAGAATTTAAGTCAGTTTAATCCTACCTATGAACTTTTAGGTTACAATTCTTATATACTGGATTATGATTCTGCAGCCGGCAACTATTTTTCATTTGTTGATTTAAAACGCGCGCACCAATTATCAAGAGACGTTTCACAAAAAGGAAGAATAAATGAAATGAGTTTTACATTTGCTCAGTCTGTAAAGGATAATTTTTATTTCGGCATTAGTTTAGGAATACCTAGAGTGAAATTTGAATCTACTACTACGCACTCTGAAAATGATTTAAATGATAGCATGAATGTAACATTAACGTCATCAAGCACATTTACCTCAACATATGTTGATGGCTTGCCTTTGATTTACCTTGATAAACTTGGTTTTCATGCATTACAATATCAGGAGTACTTTAAAACTACAGGATACGGTTTAAATCTAAAGATTGGCGGCGTTTTTAGAGCGAATAAGTATGCAAGGTTTGGAGCGTATTTACACACCCCAACTGTTTTATATTTAACGGACACATATTATTATTACATGAAAGGTGTATTTGATGCTAATACAGATCAAGCTGCAGAAGCTCAATATCCAGATGAACAGGGTTTATACGAATACAGAATAACAACCCCAATGAGATATGGATTTTCAGGAGCATTTATTCTCAATAAATACGGTGCACTGAATGTAGATTTTGAAAGAATGAGTTATAAAACCACAAGTTTGTATAGTGAAAACCCAAGTGATTTTGAAGGCGTTAATTCTGTAATAAAGAGTAAATATAAAGCAACGGGTAACTTAAGAATAGGAGCGGAAGTCAATTTGAAACCAATTATGCTGAGGGCAGGATATGCTTATTATGGAAGTCCGTTTGGCGGCATGTTTAAAGGACCTTTTGATAGACAGTCGGCAAGTTTAGGAATTGGCTATAGAACGCCTAATAATTTATTTATTGATTTAGCTTTAATTCGAATGATAAGCAAGGAACATTATTATTTGTATTCAAATATTCCTTCTAAAGTTGACTTGAATTTGGTAAATACGACATTGATGATTTCTGTTGGAGCTAAATTCTAATTTTTGCAGTATTGGTCATAAAGGCGCATCGCTAATTCATTTCCTAAACTATCTCCTTTAGCCAAGTCGTTGCATGCACCTCGTTTATCTTTTGCCGCCATTTTTAAAGCAGCGCGGTTAACATAGCCTTCTGCATAATCAAATTTTAATTTGATACTGTAATCTAAATCTTTAATTCCCTCAACTATTTGTTTATTGCTTCCCTTAGCCAATCCACGATAACAAAAACTTATATGATTCTTTGGATTCATTTTAATTGCTTGGTCTAAATCAACAATGGCTCCTGTAAAGTCGTTTATATTAATTTTAGACGCAGCCCTTCCTATGTAGGCTTCTTCATTATCAGGTTCTGCATCAATGTAAACATTCCAATCTGAAACGGCTCCTTTATAGTTTTTAAGCTCAAATCTTGTAATGGCACGTAATCTGTATAAATTATAATCTTTTTTATCCTCAGGTAACTTATAAATCGTAGAATCTAATTCTCTTTCTGCATATTTAAATTGTTTGGAATCAAATCTTATTTGACATTTTAAAATCATGGCATCATAATAATTTCTATTTACTTCTAGTGCAACTTCACACATTTCTAGAGCTTCTTTGTAGGCTTTACCGGCATGCATCAATTTTGCATGATAATATATGAACTCAACATCATCAATCTTTTCTTCTTCCAATGCAATCATCGCAGAGTCCATAAAAATCTTACTGTCTGCATAATTCTTCATCATGTAATAATTTATTGCTTTCAATTTTAAGGTTTCAAAATCATTAGGACCAAAATTACTTGCATCAACCAGGTCTTTTTGTGCACCCTTGTAATCTTCCAATTTCATTTTACATTGTGCAGATTTTAAGTACGCCTCGTAGTAATCATTTTTTATTTTAGTTGCCTTTTTGAATTTTTTGATGGCACCTTCAAAATCCGTTGAGTCCATTAATACAATGCCCTCTTTATATAATGTTACTTGTTTTTCTTCCGGCGTTTTAATAAAAGAAGAGGTGTCTGCAACTTCAGTATTTTCACCTTGATTGATTAGCGTCATGTCTTCCTTTGATTTATCCTTTTTTGATTTGTTTTTCTTTTGACAAATACCAATAGCTGGAATAGCCATAACAACCAGGAACAAAAGAATTTTATGAAAGGACAAATTCAAGGTTAAATTGAAGGTTTGAAGTATAAAATTATGTTATCTTTAGAGAATAATACGAAATTATGCCAGGACTAAGTTTAATATTATGGATTGTTATTGGGTTTTTAACAATCCTTATGTGTTTTGTTTCCATTAAGCAGGGAACAATGGGAGTAACCACAATCTTCGGGAAGTATCATAGAGCACTTCGTCCGGGATTAAATTTCAGAATCCCGCTTATTGAGAGAGTTTTTAAGCGTGTATCTATTCAAAACCGAAGTGTTGAACTTGGTTTTCAAGCAGTTACTTCTGATCAAGCGAATGTAAACTTTACGGCTATGTTACTTTATTCTGTTTTGAATGGCAATGAAGAAACCATTAAGAATGTTGCTTTTAAGTTTGTTGACGAGAAAAACTTTATGCAAGCTTTAGTACGATCTGTTGAGGGATCAGTTAGAGCTTTTGTCGCCATTAAAAAGCAATCAGAAGTACTTTCACTAAGGCATGAAATTGTTGAGGCGGTGAAGCATCAGCTAGATAACACACTTGAAGAATGGGGATATCATCTTATTGATTTACAGTTAAATGACATCACTTTTGATGAAGAGGTAATGCGCTCAATGGCAAAAGTGGTTGCCAGTAATAACTTAAAAGCAGCAGCAGAGAACGAAGGCCAGGCATTATTAATTACCAAAACAAAAGCTGCAGAAGCAGAAGGAAACGCAATTAAAATCTCTGCTTTAGCAGAGAAGGAAGCTGCTAAATTAAAAGGAGAAGGGATTGCCTTATTCAGACATGAAGTTGCTCGAGGTATGGCTGGAGCTGCCAAAGAAATGCAGGAAGCAGATTTAGATGCGTCTTTGATATTGTTTACGATGTGGACAGAGGCCATCAAGAATTTTGCGCAAGAAGGAGAGGGCAATGTTATATTTCTTGATGGTAGCATAGACGGTATGCAAAAAACCATGCGTGAGATGATGGCAATGAATAACTTAACAAGGCAGCAAGATAACAGCAAAAAATCTTGACAAAGTCTTGATATTTTTGTAAATTAGAGCATTACAAACACGATACACATATGAAAATGAAACATCTACTTTTAACGACGGCAAGTTTAGGTCTGTTTTTGACGACTTCTGTAGCTCAAAACAGCCAAAAAGTACAGCCGTGTAACACATACGCTGCAATGGAAGAGGCTTTTGCCTTGATTCCCGGAGCTAAGGAAAATTACGAAAAGGAGCAAGCTAAACTAGAGAAAGCTTATCAAATTTATCAGGACAATTTCTATAGTCATAAGACTTCAGCACCTCCGGTTTATACCGTGCCTGTTGTATTTCACATCTTACATGAAGGTGGTGCAGAAAACATTCCTGATGCTGATGTTATTTCTTGTTTAGACTATGTAAACAAAGACTTTGCGAGAACAAACACAGATGCTAACCAAACAAATCCTCCTTTTGATGCAAGCTACATCAATTCTGAAATTGTATTTAAATTGGCAGCAAAAGATCCAAATGGCAACTGTACTAACGGTATTGTAAGACATATCACCGATAAAACAGATTGGAAACAAGCAAGTCCATTAACCAATTACGTTTATACATGGGATCCAACAAAATATTTGAATATTTACATTGTAAAAAACATCGTTCCAACCTCAACAGTTACCGGTGGTGGGATTATTGTTGGTTATACATATAAACCTGGTACTTGGCCAACAGGCGCAGCTCAAGATGCAATTGTTTACCGCTATAACTATATGACAGGAGGCGACAATCCACGTTCTATGACACATGAAATTGGACATTGGCTTAATTTATCTCATACTTGGGGTAATACCAATAATCCGGGTGTGGCTTGTGGAGACGATGGTGTTACAGATACGCCAGTTACAAAGGGAGAATTTACCGGTTGTCCAACAACTTCAGCTTCTGCATGTACGCAAACTTCTGCGCCAATGAATGGTTTAAATAATGTGCAGAACATCATGAACTATTCCGGGTGTCCAAAAAATTTCACAACTGGACAAACAAATAAAATGCGTACAGCGCTAGCAGCTTCAACTAGCGGTAGAGATAATTTATGGTCGGCTGGAAACTTAAGTTTTACAGGTGTTAATGCACCTTCACCTTGTGCTCCTATTGCTGAGTTTATGTCAACTTCAGCGGGAGGTTACACAGTTTGCTCAGGTCAAACAATCATTGCATTCAAAGATTTTTCTTATAATGGAGCTGTTACTTCTTGGTCATGGAGTGCAACAAATAATGCAACAATAACTTCACCAACTTCTTCTGTAACTAATATTTATTTCCCAACTGTTGGTACTGCTTCTGTAACTTTAGTAGTTACAAATGGGCAAGGTTCAGATACGCAAACAAGAGAAGTTTATGTAATGGACGGTACACCAACAGCAACAATGGGACCATTTGAAAGTTTTGAAGGATCCGGTGTTCCTCCAGGTTGGAGCGTTATTAATCCAAATGGAATTGGCTGGGTTCAGACTTCAAATGCAGCATTGCATGGACAGTTTTCATTTATGTTAGATGGTTCAATAAGCACTAGTCTTGCAGAAGACATCTTGGTTATGCCAATGATGGATTTTGTTGCAAATCCAAATGCTACTTTAAGATTCTCATATGCTTATAGAAGAAAATCTGCAACTCATGATGATGTTTTCCGCGTACAATTAAGTAAAGACTGTGGTGGAAGTTGGAAAGATGTTTATGCTCCTAGCGCCTCACAACTCGCTTCAGGTTCTGGTGGTGTTGGAACATCTAACTTCATCCCTACAGCAGGAGAATGGAAAATTCAAGATGTTTCAGGACATCCAAACTGGTTTAGTTTCACTGGAAGTTCTTCTGTGTTGGCTCGTTTCTATTTTCAAGAAGCCAATGGCGGTTTTGGTAACAAAATTTATATTGATAGTGTGATGTTGGTTGCTGCACCGGTAGGAGTTAATGAACTTACTAAGCATTTACGTTTACAAGTTTATCCTAACCCAACTAATGCTCAGGCTGATGTACAATTTGTATTAAGTAATGATGCAGATGTTAAGTTGTCTGTATACGATTATACAGGTAAAGTTGTAGTTCCTGAAAAATCTTATCGCTTAACACCTGGTGAGCATACCCTTCCGGTAAATGCTGATGGTAAATTGAGTAAAGGAATTTATATCATTAATTTGGAGTATAACGGAACAAAATTAGCTCGAAAACTTAGCATTAATTAGTTCTAAATTTAATTTATATTGAAACCCGGCTTCTAAAGCCGGGTTTTTTATTTAAGATAATTCGTAATTTAGCAAAGCCAGAATGTTTCACTTCCTATTAAGAACTATACCTAGACCAATACTTATTAAATTAAGTTTGATTTTTAGCAAAATTGCTCCTTTATTGTATTATGGCAATAAGTATGAAGATCCTATAAGTGGAAAAACATACCGAAAATTTCTTCCTTATGGATACGGCGGTAGAGCAAAGAGAGACAATGTTCTTTGTCCGGGGAGTCTTTCACTTGAACGGCATAGATTACTTTGGTTGTATTTAAAAGAGAAAACAGATTTCTTTACCGCAAAGCATAAGATGCTTCATATAGCTCCCGAGCAATGTTTTTACAAGCTGTTTAAGGCAATGCCCAATATAACTTATACTACAGGAGATTACAACAGTCCAATTGCTGATGTACATTTTGATTTACATAATGCCCCATTTGAAGACAATAGTTTTGACGTAATATTTTGCAACCATGTATTGGAACATGTGGAAGATGCGAATCAATGTATGCGAGAATTGTTTCGAATAATGAATAAAGGAGGGTGGGGTATTTTTCAGGTGCCGCTGGATACAACAAAAGAAGTAACCTTAGAAGATAAATCAATTGTAACGGAAGAAGACAGAGAAAAATATTATTGGCAGAAAGATCATGTAAGATTGTTTGGTCTCGATTATAAAGATAGATTAGCTGCAGCAGGTTTTGATGTTACTGTAGATGATTTCATTAATCAAATTCCTGAAAAATTGCAAGAACGATATCGGTTACCGAAGGGGGAGATGATATACTTGTGTCGTAAGAAATAAAGTATATCATTTTATCTCATGATCACCATCTTCCCAAATTCTTTTGTAAAATATTGGTCTGCACCCGAATTCAGTAATTCTACCTTTTCACCATTTTTTCTTGTGATTACTTTGTACAAATAAACACCATTCCCTAGTTTATCTCCAAAATCGTCTTTGCCGTCCCATGAATATTCTGTAATATTTCTTCCAATGTGCAAGTAGCCCAATTCTTCTTTTGTTATTTCACGTACTACTTTACCACTTATAGTCATTATTTGTATTGTAAATACATCAGGTATTTCACTGCCCGTTAATGTAAAAACAAATTTAGTGCTTGTGCTAAATGGATTTGGGTAATTCATTACATTAGTAACACTTGTTTTATTTTTTACCTCAAATTGTATGCTGTAATCGGAGCTTGCAGATCTGTTACTGCTTCTGTCTTTTCCTTGAACTTTTAACTCATATATTCCATCCTGACTAAATACCGGCTTGTATTCGATTTGACATTTATTATCAGGTAATTGTGCCGGAGTAAACACTAATCCTTGTCCGAAATAAACAGGCAAATAATTGGAACTATTCGGAAATTTCAATGCTAGCGTAAAATCCGAGGTGTCATTTAATTCCAAGAATGGGTTTTCATCTTTCAATCTAATTAATATAAATGGTTTGGCCGAAACAAGATCACCATTTAAAATTCTAATACCGTCAAATGTTACATCAAGCAAGGGGTTAACCCTGTCAGCTGAAACTTCAAATGGAATTCTTGCAATATTGTTAAAGTAAAACTGCTCAGATTGATAGTTCGGATTTGAAGGAGAATTGATATCAATCCATAATGCATTCTTTCCTTGATATTGTAATGAACTGATTGAAATTGTGTCAAAGAGAACTTCATTTGGAATAAATGGTTTTTTCATTTTTTTATCGGGTAGTGGGTGCAATACCTTGTTGTTGTCTTCAAGTCGGTAACTAATAACCAAACTATCATCAAAATTCTTAATTCCAATATTTTCAATAGGAACAATGAATTTTGCGAAATCACCTTCTAATAAACTGTCGTTAACAGCAACAAATCCCTTTAATGGATTAATAGCACACTCCGGTGCTTCATCGTAAATAATCTGCCACCTTCTTAATTGAGGCGAGGTTCTATTTGCATTGTCCTTCATTAAAGCCACTAATTGCAATTTAGGATAAATGGCAGCATCTATATAATTGTATAAAGCAAGAATATTTAAGCTATCAATTGAAAATGTTGCGAGAGTATCATTTTCATTGTTTGATTTGATACCAACTAGTTTTAAAATTGTAGTATCACCTGCAGTTACATCATATGGCTTAAGCTGCCAGTGCAGACTGTTCCATTTTGAAGCAGGACCTATGATTTCCGAAGCGATATAACCACTGTTCCATTTGGTTTTAATACTATCTTCAAAATTGATGATATCCGTAATTTTCATACCGATTTCTTCATGCGCTTGTCCGGCTGACATACCTTTCCTTCCAAATAAAACGTAAGGGACGGTATCTGCGGTTGTGCGAATATTTCCGGCTCCAATGCTTTCAAATGCTGTATATAATGAGTTAGCATATGTGCTTACTTGCGCATAAGTTGGCGTAAGTGCTCCCATTGTATAAGCTAAAACATAGTTATTCGGATTAATGGCATTTAAAAATGCTTCCATGTCGTTT
>JBFWYJ010000120.1:7628-8555 GCA_050186555.1 Bacteroidia bacterium | reverse complement strand
CTAATGGCGTTTTCAAGATGCAAGGCATCGCCAATAACTTGTAAATCGTGTAACTTTTCAAATTCATTAAGTTTTATTTCCTTCTGTTCCATGGCCAATTTGTTTGCTGCAATGGCATTTGAAACAATTTTATTAATGTCTAATTTCTCCTTTGACAGAATCAGTGTGTTTTTCTCCAGAACTGCTTGTTGCAATACTTTTTCTACATGGGCATTTAATTTTTTATTCTCTTCTCTGATGATTGATTTGTATTGCTCAAGTTTTTCTCTATCGTTGGCAATTTGTGGGTTACCCATAGCATCAAGTGCTAATCCGATTGTAGCGATAGGAGTCTTCAATTCATGTGTCATATTGTTTACAAAATTAGTTTTAAGTTGCATGAGTCTGTTTTGCGTGATGAGTTGTCTAATTAGAAAAATGATAATAAAAATAATGATTACTGTTAAACTCAATGAAAGTACAGTCAAACCAACCATGCTTTTAAGAATAGCCCCAAATGTACTCTCGTATCCTAAGCTAATAAATAAACTATGATCTAAAACATTGTTTGGAAACAATTCCATTTCTGCTACAAAAACAGATAATGCATTTCCATTACTAAACAATACTTGTTTGTCTTTACCGCGCTTTTCTATTTTAATAACCGGAGAAAGTATTATACCACGTCTTTCCAATTCTTTATCAATAGTTTCAATAATATTTTCTTTGTCTAGATTTTTTATGAGATCCGTGGCATTTTCCAATCCTTCTTTAGCCATTTTTACAAAAACCGATTGCAACTTCTCGGCTTTGTTTTTCACAAGACTATCCACGTCGGAAGATGAAAACGATTGTGTTTTAATAATTACCTTCTTTATTCCATTTTTCACCTTTACTTCTGTCTCACTTATTTCTGTGTTGGAAAGATTTGATTCGTTATCTGTTTTG
>JBFWYJ010000120.1:0-7618 GCA_050186555.1 Bacteroidia bacterium | reverse complement strand
ATAATTTTTTTCCGTTGGAAATAACAACGTTTACAGCTGCACTGGTTTCTTTCTCAATTAGTGTGTCCAAATGTTTTAGGTCAGGGATTTCAGCCATTAATTGATTAACATGCAGCTTTTCCTCTAATTTCTCAATTCCTTCTGATAAGGCTTTTTTTGAATCGTCTGCAAGCTGCTTCTTACTGTTTTCAAATGCATAGAAAAGCCAAACACCTTGCAATACAAGGAGCGCAATAAGTGCAGATACAGAAAATAGAATTAAAGCTTTGCCCGATTTCATTGCATAAAAGTAAGGCACTTTAACACTTGAATCTTAACTTTAACTTTTCTTTAACGTGCTTTAACCTGACCTTAACCTAGATTCGGCATGTGAAATGGGAACTTTGTGTCATAATCATAAAACAGAATAATATGAAAAAATTAATTTTATTTGCTTGCCTAATTGGTTTAGGAAGTATCAGTGCACAAGAGCAATCAAAGAAAGCTGTTGTTCGAATTAAAAAAGTGGAGAATATTAATGGAGTAGAAACCGTGAAGGATACTACTTATACTATTGACAATCCGGAAAACATGACGTTTACAGATGGAGATGATCATGAAATGAAAATCCTTATTAAGGATGGCGATGTTGAGATTGAAGGAGACGAAAAGCCTTGCACAAAGAAAATTGTCATAAAGAAAGATGGGAATGATGAGAGTGAAGATGTACAAAAATGGGTGAGTGAGGAGAGTATTCAAGCAGAAGTGGACAAGGTTATGAAAGAGATGGGAATAGAAGAGGGGAAGGGCGAGAAGAAAGTCATTATTATTAAATCCGATGTTAGTTCTGAAAATGGAGAAAGCAAGAAAGAAGTAATTAAAATAATTACTCACAAGGTGAATATTACAGATGCAAATGCGAAGGAGGCTAAAAAAGCCGGAATTACAGGTTTGAGCAACACGAATTTGGAAATCGACCAATTAAGTTTCTATCCAAACCCGAACAATGGTAAATTTCAATTAAAGTTTAATCTGAAAAAACAGGGTGATTTGAATGTAAATGTTGTTGATGTTAATGGTAAGGAAGTTTACAAGGAAACGATTAAGCAATTTAAAGGCGATTATAACAAGACAATAGATTTAGGAGAAGAAGCTAAAGGAATCTACTTTGTGAAAGTACAGCAAGACCAACAAGCACAAGTGAAAAAGATTATTGTTGAATAATCTTCCTACTCAAATTTTGATTCAACAAACTTATCCGGATTAAAATAATCCGGATTTAGTTTTTTTGGTAACTTGATGTCGTAGTAATCCTCCACTAAAACCAATTTCCCGTTAATCTTAAACCTGACAGTTTTGGCAACCCAATTATTATCCATTTCAACATAATTATCAAACTGAGTGTCGCTTATGTTGTTATTTGACTTATTAATAATGCGGTGTAAATACAATCTTTCAGCATCTATCCAGAATTGATTTGAAGTTGTATCATTAGATTGCGCACCTACAATATAAACCGGACGATTATTATAAGTATTCATGGTAATTTGGTTCAAATTAAAACCTAATGAATCCAAAATATGACAAGTGTATTCAGGTTTGTAGAAATAAACATCCATGCCTAATAGAAGAAGTTCATGTACTCTTTTATCACCTTTCTTCATCCCTTTTTCACTAAATGAATATATCTGATGGTCTTTAAACATTACCCCTTTTTTAGAGTCCTTTGTTTTGAATTTTATAGACAAAGTGCCTGGAAACTCTGCCACTTCATGCCAAATATCTTTTCTTGAAACAGTATCATTGTTGTAATATGTCATATTCTGACTAAAACTCATGTACTTGTAAAATTTGCCTGCGTATGCATAATGCATCGCGGTTATTAATTGATTGCCATTCTCATAGGATTGGGCGTAGTTAAAAATACAAGACAAGGATAGAATGAATGATAATATTGACTTCATAAAATGAATTTACGATAATTACAATAAAAGTAGAAAAAAATTACATTAACGGTATTAATTTACCACAAGCTTATAATGGTAAGACCCGCCATTTGTATTTATTTTTGCGAAATAAATCCCTTTAGGTAGCGGTTTGTCAGGCATTACTTCCAATTCTAGATTTGATAACTGTTCATCATTCAAAGTAAAATCCTGAGAAATAATTTCTTGTCCCAGTTCATTTGTAACAAGTAATTCTAAATGCCGGATTGAGTTATGAGGCTTTACCCTAATCCAAAACTTTCCGTTACCTGGATTTGGGTATATGTTTATTGCAGAAGAAAAAATCCTAATAAATAGGATGTCTGAGTATTTATAAGTTCCATCCAAGTCAACTTGTTTTATTCTATAATAGTAGCCGGCTTCTTGTAAATCGTCATCATTTAGGTAATAAGTTAATGAAGTACTACTGTTTCCATTTACTGCTTTTGAAGCAACATTAGCCAATCTTACAAAGTTAATGCCATCTGTTGACCTTTCAATTTCAAAATGTGAGCTATTGAATTCAGAGGCTGTTTTCCAGTTTAATGATACATAGGAGTTTACGTATTCAGTACTAAAATCAACTAATTCAACAGGTAACGGTGTTGTTGTTTGATTGATTGATGCCACCGTAAAATACACGCCTCCTGTAGTTGGTAAGGAAGCAGTAAAATAAGGCGCGGCGTAAGAGCCTGAAATTATTGTTGCTCCGGAAAATACAGGCGTTGTACTTACTAGTAATCTCAAATCTGAGCCGGTTAATGGCGAGAAACCGGTCATATTAAATCTTACTGAAACATTTGCCGCTATTCCTGTTCCGGTTTTTTGAAATTTCCACACTCTATTTAATCGAGATTGGATTCCGCTTGGAACATCAGAGAAATTTGCACCTCCGGGATTTGGAATGGTAATCCCATTATGACCCACACTTAAAAAGGAATTATTTGAAGATATTGCCGAAACATTATTAATATCCAACATTGCCAAACCGGTATTAGAACCCGCATCTGCGTCTGTACTTATAGATCTGATTTGGTTCCAACCTGAGCCGTTATCTTTTCCAATGATTGTAACATTATTATGGTAGCCACTGTTTGCAGTGTAATCCCACATAACTGTAGATCCATCTGAAGCAATATAACTTCTCTCATCAATTGCACCGGTGCTAGAATTGTCATTTAGCGTTACACCATATTTGGCTGCCAGATAAGAACGAACTTGGTGCATTTGAGCATCCGTAATCATTGTATTGAAAAGGATTATCTCTGACAATGAACTATTAAAAAAATCTTCAATTGTTGAAGAACCATTTGCTCTTGCACCAATTACAAGGCGATTACCATTGGTTGAAGAATTTGAGGTAGATTGTGTTGTGCCATTTAAATCGTTTAATGTCATGCCATCATTTTTTCCTTTAGCAGAGATAATATTCATTTGAGCATTTTGGGTATAACTTATTCCATTAGATGTACCTGCAGTACCGCCATCGACAATTACTAAACCGTCAACTTCAGCATCAATACGTGAACTAGTACTATTGCTTCTATGTCCGAAATAATTTCTGCCTGCTGTTCCACCTCCTCTATAGGCAGAAAAAAAACTGCCACCACTAGCGGAGCTGGCAGCGTCAAATAAGGCTATGTTGCTTCCTTCTCTTCCTAGATACTGTGAGGTGCCATTGAATGTTATATAAGGGTTAAAGTTTGCAATCAGATTATCTGCGTTTGAAGCCAAACCCGTTCTGTAAACCGGACGAGCAGCACAAGGCGCTGTAACTGTTATAGCGCTGGTTTCTTGTGAAATCCATCCATAAACATCCGATGCGTTTGTTTGGCTAATAGTTTCTGTTTTATACCATAAAGCCAGGTTTCCTGAACCAACTCCTCCCGGAGATGACACCCTTGTTATAGAAATGTTGTCTAGAATAACGCCACAGGTGTTGGCGTTACCGGGATTTGTAAACTGTAAAGTGTGTGATGTAGAAGCATTATTAGTGAAAGAATAGGTGTATGAAGTAAATTGGTTTACAGTATTCGCAATACTCAAGTTCTGGTTCAGTACACCGGTAGCATCGGTAAATTGAATACGCAAAGTAGTTGGATTAACCGAAGGGCCACATCCAACTTGTCTGTAAGCATAAACAAAAGTAATTACGTAATCCGCACCGCTTTCAAATCCTGATACAACTTGAAGTGGTTGTGAGGCAGCATCAACTTCCATTACATAATTTTGTCCACAGGCAGTTAAATATGAATTTTGGTATGTGCCCGCGCTCCATGGAGCCTCTTGTCCATTCCAATTGGCATTTGAATTAACTATCCCGCCATCTACAACAAGGTTTTGAGCAAACATTATCTGAAATTGGACCAGAATAAAAAATAGCCATTTTGAGTATTTCATATTATAATGTCTAGAAATTAATTGACAACTAATTTCAGAAAATAAGGCTCTCCATTAAAGAGAATCTTAGCAAAATAAACACCTTTGGCTAATGGTTTCTTAGGAAGTATTTCAACTTTAGCACCGGTAATATTATCATTTTCTACAATATACTCTTCATTAATTATTGCTTCACCTAGCTCATTAAATAAGCTTAGATTGATTGGTTGTTTTGTTAACGCTGTAGGCACATCTATCCAAAATTTACCATCATTTGGATTAGGGTATATCGCCAGTTCCGGAGCATATATTTTTACACTTATTGTTTTAGAATATTTGTAACTTCCATTTAAATCAACTTGCTTTAGTCTATAATAATACCGTGGATGCTTTAAATCGTTGTCTATGAAATCATAATTGAGAGCAACAGAACTATTTCCCATGAATCCTTTAGATTTTTCTTTACCAATAGAATAGAAATTTAAACCATCCGAACTTTTTTCTACAACAAAATGCAAGTTGTTTGATTCAGAAGCGGTGGTCCATTTTAAAAAAACAACCTTAACTTCAAGGTTACCAGTAAAACCAATAAATTCGACAGGTAAAGGATTACATGGCTTTGGGAAACAATTAGTTCCAACTACGTTGCCTGAATCTGACGTCCATACTTTGTCTGTACAAATTTCAATATAGTTAGAGCTACCTCCTCCGGAACCAGGTTGTATTGTGGCGCCAGGAGCGCTCACTATATGAGAACAACAAGGGAGTTTTAATTTGTTACCATTTTTAAATTTTAAATATCCACCAGTTGCGATATACAAATCAATGCCTGTAGCCGCACAAGTCCCTGTACAATTTCCGTCACAAGCAGCGGTGTTGCAACCACTTAAATCAACTTGAGAATTAACACTTACAGTTATGGCAGATGGAATAATTACTAAATCTCCACATGTAGGTGTATGACCACACGACCAAATACCTGGTGTCAACCAATCACCAGAAGCTGTTGCCGTACAAGTTGTTTGAGCTTGACTAAAACCTGTTAGTAATAGGAAAAAAAGTAAAATTTTCTTCATGTTTTATCTTAAGTAAAAATAGTAAATATTTCAATGCTAATCAATTACTAAATATTTTAGCTCAATTTTTGATAGGTTTGCCACCATCTGTCCGGAATTTCACTTTTCATGGCCAAATCATAGTCTTTTTGTGAACATGGAATTAAGGTGTGTCGCTCAAACTGAACACCTTTATGAGGTGGATAAGGCACTTCCATCCACCAGCGGTCGCTTTTTCGGCTCTTGTAGAAATTGATTTCGTACTTATCTTCGAGTACAACATGAAATCTAAGGTACTCTTGATTGGTTCTGCTTGGATAATCATTTTTTCTACTATAATAACCATCAATAAAACACCAAATCATTTGTGCTAATAGATGAGCAGATTGTCCGCGTTCATCAAAAACAGGGTTCATTTCATAAAACCCTATTGATGAAAGTTTGTCGCTCATTCCCGCATAACGCATCATCTGACAAACTTCTTCACTATATAATCCATTTGGTGATGGATTTGGGTAAGCCGGAGAATCTGAATGTTTGATAACACTCATGTCAAAACTGAGCATGTCGGCTTGACGTATAATTGGTTCAGAATCTTCAATCTTATCTCTAATTTGCCCTAATCTGTAAACATCAAAAAACAATCTTTCCATCATGCCCAATCCTTCGGCATCTACCAGGTATGTTTGGTAACCTATATTAGAATAATTAAAAAGGTAATTGGGTTGATGCAAAATAATTTTCCCAAGATATGAGTGATTTGTAATTGGAGCTTCAGGATCTCCGATATCAAACTTGCTATCGATGCTCACAACATTAATAGTTTGTTCCAAATCTTTATAGCCTAAAAACTGTGCAAAGCTTAAATCTTGAGAGCCGCCAATAATTAAAGGAATAATATTTTTTCTAACCAATACATCAATACATGAACGCAATGCAAAATAAGTGTCTTCCACTTCATGTCCTGGTTCTATATTACCCAGATCCGCCATTTTTAAATTGAATGGCCCGGAGTATAATGAATACAGGTATTTCCTTACTTCATCAGCCGCTCCTTCACAACCACCGTTTTCTTCAGAGTTTCTGCTTTCATTGACACCAAGCAAAACCATATGACAATCTTCGATATCAGGAAATTCATCTTCATTAGCATGGATTTTAATTATATTTCCTAATTGAGATGGTTTATAATCATCCATATCAAAATTGTCGAGAGAGACCGGAGAGAAAAAATGATTAATATCTGACATAATAGCTTTTTTCCGAATTTACCTCAATCGATGTTTGTCTTAACAATACATTAAATAACATATTAACATATGAATTTTAATTTTTCTGCACAGTAATGAGTTTTTTGCAGAGATTTTTACGGTAACTATGTTTCAAAGATTTAGTTTGAAGATTCTTGTTTATACTAATAAAATCAACAATCGTATTCAGTACACCTTTAAAACAGTGTTTCAGGATTTTATTGGTGTTGAACTTACTGTTACTTCAGACAAAGAAATGTTTCTATCTCACAAAGGAATAAAAATCAACTATTCGAAAGAGGAAATAGTTAATTCCTTTCATGTTTATCCTCATGAAATACTATTTGAAGGAGGGATTAAAGATTACCCAATTCAAATTGTAAGCCATCATCAATATAAAAAGACGTTTTTTTGTACATCAAAAGGCAAATTACCTTTTGATATGTTTGCCGCCACATT
Organism: Bacteroidia bacterium; assembly: GCA_050186555.1. Classification (GTDB taxonomy): domain Bacteria; phylum Bacteroidota; class Bacteroidia; order B-17B0; family Aurantibacillaceae; genus Aurantibacillus. Next base: position 511 of record JBFWYJ010000120.1, on the reverse strand, counting down.
TTGGTTAATCAGCAGGTATGAAGAGTATTTACCATTCAAAGCAAACAAGTATAATGTTTTTAATTTTAGGGCTAGCATTGCCTGGCAAAACGACTTTATTTCCCTTCCAATAATAAATCAATGGCTGCGCGTCTTCAAACAAGAATTGGCTAAATGGAATAACGAAATTGTGTTCCCGAAAATCAAGTCTAGCATTGCATTAACATTTGATATAGATAGCGTTTACAAGTATAAATACAAAGGATTGGGTAGGAGCTTATTGGGACTGTTAGCTGATTTGAGCAAATTTGACTTTAAAAATATTTCTAACCGTTTTCAGACTTTGTTTTTAGGCAAGAAAGATGAGTATGATTGTTATGATTTTTTAATAGAACAGTTTAAAAAAATCGATTCTAAACCAATAGTTTTTTATTTGCTGGGAGTTTACGGCTTAAATGACAATAATCATCCGTCCAATTCTAAACAGTTCAGAGAGTTAATTAATCACTTTAGTGATTATTCACATACAGGA
>JBFWYJ010000119.1:0-8629 GCA_050186555.1 Bacteroidia bacterium | reverse complement strand
AACAAAACCCAACAATAGGAAATGCGCAGTTGAATATGGCAGGCACATATACTTTGAAAATTACAACTGCCCAAGGATGTACTGCACAAACAACCGTTACAATGTCAGTATTGAATCCTACTACATCCGCTGCTAATACGGGTCCTTATTGTACAGGTCAAACTATTAATTTATCATGCCCTGCAGCCACTAGTTATACATGGAATGGACCTGCAGCATATTCATCAAATTCGCAAAGTGCTACAGTTCTAAATTGTACCACATTAAACGCGGGTGTTTATACGATAAATGTTTCCATCGGGACTTGTACTGCGCAAGCTACAACAACTGTTAATGTCTTTGCGCCTCCTTCACCAACTGCAACAAATACAGGTCCTTATTGTGTTGGTCAGAACATTCAACTTCAGGCTAATCCTTTCAATTCATATTTGTGGTCTGGCCCTAATAGTTTTACTTCAATGGCACAGAATCCAAGCATACCAAGTGCTTCGTTAACAAGCGCGGGTAACTATACAGTTCTTGTTACTGATGCTAATACTTGTACTAACATTGCAGTAACAAATGTTGTTGTGAACCCTCTACCGGTAATAGCTGTAAATAATCCAACCGTTTGTTTAAATGATAATATCATACTTAGTGCTAACGGAGGGACAGCTTTTGCTTGGTCCGGACCTCTTAGTTTCAACTCTGCGGTGCAAAACCCTACAATTGTTTCCGCTACTATACCGATGACAGGAAACTATAATGTAACTGTAACAGATGCCAATGGTTGTGTAAACACAGCCGTTGCAAATGTCTCTGTGGTTGCATTGCCTACTATATCAATTGTGGGAACAAATACACTTTGTTCACAAGGATTAAACGGCTCTCCAAATACTGTGCTAATTAACGGTTCAGGAGCCAATTCATATAATTGGACAATGCCTCCTGGCTTTATTGCATCGCCTAACACTACATCACCTTCATTTACGTTAAATCCACCACTTACAGCTGTTGATGTACCTGCTACATTATCGGTTACAGGTTCTGGTGTTTTTGGCTGTACTAACACGGCAATTTATAATGTAACTGTAGTTGCTAACCCAACTGTTGTTCCTGCCCCAGCTAGCGGTAGTGTTTGCCAGGGAGTATCATTTACGTTTAGTGTTAATGGCGCAAACACCTATAATTGGTCGCCTCCTGCAACATTAAATTCTGCAACCGGCCCGGTTGTTATTGCTTCACCATCTATTACAACTTCTTACAGTGTAATGGGTAATACCGCAGGTTGTAATAGTGCTATTGAAACTGTTACCTTGTTGGTTATACCTAACCCAACTGTAACTATTGTTCCTGGCAACCCTGAACTTTGTATCGGTCAAAACTTAAATTTAACGGCATTAGGTGCTGTTGATTATTCTTGGACACCAAATATTGCCATTAATACAACAACAGGACAAGCTGTTGTTGTGAACCCAAATGTTAACCAAACATACTCGGTTATAGGCACAATGAATACCTGTACTCATGTCACGGCAGTAACTGTTACTGTTAACCCTTTACCAACTGTAATTGTTTCTCCAAGCAGTTCTGATATGTGTATGTACGGCCATAATGGCTCTAACAATACCGTTAGCTTAACAGCAAGTGGTGCTGCAACATACACTTGGGGAGGTTTTACAGGTATGACGGCAAATACTACTTTCGGCTCTCCAATTTTAGCTACAGCTCAACCAAGTGCAATGGCGACTGGAACTGTTGTTGGATTTGACGGCAAGTGTACAAACGTTGCTTCTTATACTGTTCTAATTATACCTAATCCTACCATAGCGGTAACTTCAAATAGCATGTGTTTCGGAACAAATGCTCAGCTTGTGGCAACAGGTGCATCAAATTATACATGGAATCCTGGCACCTTCTTAAATACAACTACCGGTTCTGTGGTAACAGCAACACCTCCGGGAACGTCTATGTTTAGTGTTTTTGGCGGAAGTTTAGGTTGTAACAGTACCACAGAAACAAGTACGGTCGTTGTCGAGCCTTTACCAATAATAACAATTGCTCCTGTAACGCCAACTATTTGTCAGGGAGAACAAATCGGATTAACTGCATTTGGTGCAAGTGACTATACCTGGACACCGGCTCAAAACCTAAGTTCAAACACAGGTAATTTTGTTATAGCATCTCCACCTGCCACCGAAATTTATACAGTAGTGGGTATGTTAAACACTTGTACGTCTACTGCTGTAAGACAAGTTTCTGTTACTCCATTACCAAACCTGTCTGCAATTGCAACTAAAACAGCAATTTGTCGTGGTGAGAATGTTACGATCAATGCAAACGGATCAATGACTTACACTTGGTTCCCAACAGGATTATTTGAAAACCCATATATCAATCAAGTTACAACAAAACCTGAATTAAGTGTTACGTATTCCTTAGTTGGAAAGAATGGTCCTTGTACCACAACTTTAACTGTTCCAATTACGGTGTTAGAAATGCCAAATATTACACTACAGACAGACAGACAAAAGATATGCTTCGGAAATAATACTCATGTGGTTGCATCAGGAGCGCAAAGTTTCACTTGGGCACCAATGGGCTCGTTACAGATGTTGAACAATAATGTGGCAGTTGCAAGTCCTTCTATTTCGACAAACTATACTGTAACAGGTTTGAATACTTCGGGTTCAGTATCTTGTGTGTTCACAAAAGAAATATTAATCGATGTTGTACCAACAGTTACAGCTGTAACTGGTCCAAGTGTAGCTATCTGTAGAGGTCAATCTGCAAAACTACAAGCATTTGGTAGCGACACTTATGTTTGGACTCCATCAGACGGATTGAACAACTTCTTAATCCCTCAGCCGTATGCAAGTCCTGTTGTAACAACTATTTATACGGTTAATGTTTCAAATGGCGGATTCTGCGGTTCTACTTCTACTGTAATGGTTGAGGTTATGCCTACGCCAACTGTAGATGCCGGTCCTGATATGATATTTAATATCGATGAACCTATGTATCTGAATGCTCGTGGAACGGGAACGTTAACTTGGATTCTTGGTGACGGTATTTTATGCAAGGTTTGTCCGAATTCACAAATCATGCCTGAGAAGAGCGGTTGCTATGAAATCGAGGCAGTTGGAAAGAATGGTTGTATGTCAAAAGATGAAGTTTGTATCACTATAACGAAGGATCATAATGTTTATATCCCGAATGTATTCACTCCAAATTTTGATGGATTGAATGATGTGTTCTTAGTTTATGGTACAGGTATCACCGAAGTTGAAATGACAATCTTTGATCGCTGGGGTGAGAAACTTTATTTTACTGATGACCGTTTTAAAGGCTGGGACGGTACTTATAAAGGGCAAGAAGGTAAGCAAGATGTTTATACCTATCTCGTGACATACAAGACATTAGACGGTAAGAAACATACTAAAACAGGACATGTTACATTGTTAAAATAGTATTTCATTAATTTAAAAAGCCTCCAAATAATTGGGGGCTTTTTTTTTAAGGTATTGGCTAACATATGATTAATGCATAAAAAACTCATTTATAAGAAACAATGAATTCAGATATAAAAAAATACAATAATGCTCTGCCTGAAAGTGACAAAGAGATTTGTGACCATCTGACTGAATGTATTGATAATGTACTTAAGGAGTCGGAAAGCAAAATTTGGCACGGGCATCCTGTTTGGTTCATAGAAGAGAATCCTATTGTTGGTTACAGTAAACAAAAAGCAGGAATCAGGCTAATGTTTTGGAGCGGAGCAGATTTTGAGGAAAAAGAATTAGCCGTCAGAGGTAAAAAATTCAAGGATGCATCTATATTCTTTAACAATGTTGCCCAAGTACAAATTAAAGAACTTAAGCGCTGGCTAAAAAAATCAAGAGAAATTCAATGGGATTATAAAAATATTGTAAAACGGAAAGGAAAACTACTTCGTTTAAAATAAGAAATAATCAGCGCTGGTATTACCATTAAGAATTTATTAGCGAATTAATTTGTGGATTGGGAAATTGCTTAAATTTGACCTGTCTAAATATTATTCAAGGCAACAAAATTCAATCAAAACTTTATGATTCACCCTCACACGGAGTTGAAATTTATCAACAGCGAAATTGGATATGGTGTAGTAGCAACCAAATTTATTCCGGCCGGAACAATTACTTGGGCTTTAGATAAACTAGACAGAGAGTTCAGTCTGGAAGATTTCCAAAATATGGAGCCAATATACCAAGCTATCTTAGATACATATACTTACAGAAACAGTAAAGGTAATTTTGTATTATGCTGGGATCATGGCAGATATGTCAATCACAGCTTTAATTCAAATTGTCTAACAACAGCTTACGATTTTGAAATAGCGATACGTGATATACAAGTTGGAGAACAATTAACGGATGATTATGGATATTTGAATATTCAATCCCCTTTTAGAAGTATTGATGAAGGGACAAAACGAAAAGTTGTTTATCCTAATGATTTACTTAGATACCATAAGGTCTGGGATAATAAAATAAAAAAAGTATTCAATAAGATAACGAAACTGAATCAACCTTTAAGACCTTTGTTTTCTCAGGAGTCATGGAAAAGAATCGAAAAGATTATTAATGGCGATGAACAGATGCTGTCTATACTATCTAATTATTACGATGATAAGAGCGCATTACAAAAGCACAGAGAGTCTGTATTTACAAATGGGAGATTCTCCAATGTTGAGAATGTAAAATCTTCACGGGAAAAGAACAAACGCTAATATTATAAAGAGTTATCTCCAATAATTTTTATTAGGTCTGAAAACATAAAAAAACCCAAGATTAATCTTGGGTTTTTTAAAACTATCCTCTTTTTCTAAACTCACTGGAGCCGTAAGCTTTCTTTCTTCTTCCGCCACCTTTGCTATCAGACTTCTCTCTGTCTCTTCCAAACTTATTGGATTTATTTCCATGTGAATACCCGCCGGATTTTTCAGAACGGAATCTTCCTTTTCTGTCATCTCCTCCACCACGTCTTCCACTGCTTCCACCACCATCACTCATACGCTTGTTACTAATTTCTACAGATACTTTTCTGTCGTTAAACTCAACATTCCCTTTATTGATAGCCATGAACATATCAACGTATCTGCTTTCTGTCTCAAAAAATGAAAAACTGTTTTTAATATCAATATTGAATACCATTCTTGGATGTAATCTAACGATATCAGCCAAGAAATCCTTTAAACTGTTTCTGTTGAATCCGTCTAATTGTCCCATATTAATAAAGAAACGTGCAGTTCTTCCGTTTCCACCTGATTTTTCATTTACAGGATTCAAATCCGGAGCATTCTCATAGTAAGCATAGAATCGATTAAATTCTTCGCTTACAAAACGCTTAATTAATTCCTCTTTGCTTAAATCGTTCAATTTCTCATAAATGCTTGGTAAATAATTTTCAATTTCATCATCTTTCACCTGCACTTCTTTTAATTGATCTACTAAATAGAATAACTGCTTTTCACAAACCTCTTTACCATTTGGTATTTCGGCTTTTTCAAACGTCTTATTTAATTTTCGTTCGATGTCTTTTATTTTACCAAAATCTTTGTTGGTTAAAATTGCAATAGACATACCTGACTTACCTGCTCTAGCTGTTCTTCCACTTCTGTGTGTGTAGCTCTCAGTATCTTCAGGTAAATTATAATTGATAACGTGTGTAATATCATTAACATCAATTCCTCTTGCCGCCACGTCAGTTGCCACTAACATTTGCAATGTTCTGTTTCTAAAACGCTTCATTACAAAATCACGTTGTGCTTGAGACAAATCTCCATGCAATGCATCAGCGCTGTAGCCATCTTTAATTAAGGCGTCTGCCACCTCCTGTGTTTCTGCTTTTGTTCTGCAAAAAACAATACCAAAAATTTCAGGATAGTAATCCACCACTCTTTTAAGTGCTAAATATCTGTCGCGAGAATTTACTAAATAATAAATGTGTTTAATATTAGCTGCACCTTCATTTTTCTTTCCAACACTAATTTCTTTAGGTTTGCTCATGTAGTTTCTAGCAATTCTTTCTACTTCTTTAGGCATTGTTGCACTAAACAACCATGTTTGCTTTTCATCCGGTGTTTGTTGTAAGATAGCATCCAAACTGTCTTTGAATCCCATATTCAACATCTCATCAGCCTCATCCAACACAATTATTTTAATATCACTTAACTTAACTGCTCTGCGCTCAATTAAGTCCAATAAGCGTCCAGGTGTTGCCGAAATGATCTGTGCACCTAATTTAATTTCGCGGATTTGTTTGTCAATGTTAGCACCTCCATAAACGGTAGCCACATTAACCCCTTTAATGTATTTAGAATATGCTTTAATATCGTTGGATATCTGTACGCATAATTCTCTTGTTGGCGCTAATATTAACGCTTGAGTTTGTTTACTTGAGAAATCAATAGTTGATAACATTGGCAAACCAAAGGCAGCAGTTTTACCTGTACCTGTTTGAGCCAAAGCCACCACATCGGTTTCTTCTTTAGTTAATAATGGAATTGTTTGTTGCTGAATAGGCGTAGGATTTTCATAGCCAAGCTCAGTAATAGCTTTTAACAGGACTTCGTTGAGTCCTAATTCAATAAATGTCATAGTTTTTAAATTTTACTGCCACCCGAAACAGTGACGCAGTAGATGCCAAATGGCCGACAAATGTAGCGTTAACGTTCCTTGAAGCGAGGCAAAGTTAGGTATAATAATTAAAGTAACCTAAATTTAATCACTTATTCTGTTAAAATTCATACTTTTGCATGCTGATTTTATGAAAAATCATTACGCAATAATAATGGCAGGAGGTGTTGGCTCACGTTTTTGGCCAATGAGCACTTCCCAACATCCGAAACAGTTTTTAGATGTTTTAGGCAGCGGTGAAACACTAATACAACAAACCTACAACAGGCTTCTTAAAATTTGTCCGAAGAAAAACATTTTTGTAGTTACTAGTGCACAATACGATAAACTGACCAAAACGCAGTTGCCTGACTTACCTAGTGAAAATATTTTACTTGAACCTTCAAGAAAAAATACGGCACCCTGCATTATATATGCTTCTTATAAGATTCAAAAACTAAACCCAAAGGCTGTTACTATTGTAGCCCCCAGTGATCATTTAATTACAAAGGAAGATACCTTTGTCAAAGCCATGAAAAGTTGTCTTAAAAAAGCAAGCGCTGAAGACAGCTTAATAACACTTGGAATCAAACCAACTCGCCCAGATACCGGATATGGCTACATTCAATACATGGACTCTGATTTGAAAGAGAAGGATAAACGCATGTATAAGGTTAAAACTTTCACCGAAAAACCAAGTGCAGAAATGGCCAAGGTTTTATTTGAAAGCGGAGACTTTTTATGGAATTCGGGAATATTTATCTGGCGCACTTCTGTTCTCATTAAAGCTGCGGAAACATTAGATCCTGAATTGGCTAATGTTTTTAAAGAAGGAGTTAACTTATACAATACCCCTGAGGAGTCTGCATTTGTAAATAAAGCCTACAATATCTGTAAAAATATTTCTATCGATTACTCAATCATGGAAAAGGCTCCAAATGTTTATGTTAGATCTAGTATTATTGGCTGGAGCGATCTTGGCACTTGGGGAAGTCTTTATGAACATTTGAAACATGACAAACAAGGTAACGCAACTATTGGTAAAAATATCATGATGTACGACAGTAAAAACTGTATCGTACAGATGCCAAAGGATAAATTAGTTGTATTACAAGGACTTGAAGATTACATTATAGTCGAAAGCGACGACACCCTGCTAATTTGCAAAAAAGCAGATGAACAATTAATTCGTAATTTTGTTAACGACGTTAAGGTTAAAAAAGGCGAGAAATACGTTTAATTCTTCTTTTTTTAACAAATCTCTGAAACCTTTTCCCGATTTCGACGTTACATATACGTTTTAGGTAAATTTTAGGAAAAAAGCAGCCGTTTTTTTTCATAAATTTTCCCTTTACGCACTAACTAATTGATTAAACACAACAAAAAAGAATGAGACAACTCAAAATTACCAAATCAATTACCAATCGCGAAAGTGCTTCCTTAGACAAATATCTTCAAGAAATTGGCCGTGAAGAATTAATCACCGCTGAAGAAGAAGTAGCATTAGCAAAAAAAATTAAGGATGGCGACCAACGTGCTTTGGAAAAATTGACTCGTGCGAACTTACGTTTCGTAGTGTCAGTTGCTAAACAGTACCAAAATCAAGGTTTAAGTTTACCAGATTTAATTAACGAGGGTAACCTTGGACTTATTAAAGCCGCTAAACGTTTCGATGAAACACGTGGTTTTAAATTCATTTCTTACGCAGTTTGGTGGATTCGTCAAAGTATCCTTCAGGCTTTGGCAGAACAAAGTAGAATTGTTCGTTTACCATTAAACCAGGTTGGTTCATTAAACAAAATCAACAAAGCTTACAGTAAACTAGAACAAGAATATGAGCGTGAACCAAGTGCAGAAGAATTAGCTGAGATATTAGATTTACCAATCGATAAGGTAAGCGATAACTAAAGGTGAGCGGTCGCCATGTTAGTATGGACGCGCCATTTGCAAATGGTGAAGAAAGTTCTTTACTAGATGTATTAATTAATCACGAT
>JBFWYJ010000118.1:0-8740 GCA_050186555.1 Bacteroidia bacterium | reverse complement strand
CCATTATAAACCTTAATAAGGTTATCATTTTTAAATTCCATCAAGCCAAATATCCAGCTGGAAACCCAAAGTCTTGATTTGTCTTTTCGATCAAAATACGCCCAGACTAGATCTGTAATACTGTCTTCAGGCGTGCCTTCCTTTCTTAGATATCTCCATTCATTATCTTCTAAAATGTTCACCCCTTCTTTCGAATAAGTTGCCCCGCCTCCTTGGTCAACATGAGCGGGCGCAACCACAATTCTATCCTTGTTAAAATCTATATTACTTACCAAACTCCTATTGGTTCCATTGACAGAAATAAATTTTTGCTCATAAAATGGCGAACTTCCGGCAGTATAGAGTAAACCATAGTTCTGGTCAGCAATCCAGTATAGATTGTTGTATCTCATAGCATCATTTGGGGATGCGTTTTTATTTTGGTATTGAGTGATATATGCGACGTTATTGAAATTTTCATTAAGAAACAAAGAGCCAAACTGATCAATAATATATAACAAGCTGCCCGTAACTTTTAATTTTTTTATATGGTAAGGCAGTGATAAATAGGGGAAAACCGACCAGGCCCCATTTGTGAATTGATATAATGTATCCTGATTTCCTATTGCGCTTTGTTTGAATGGTGAATAACCGGCGATTATAGTATTGTTGTAATTTACAACATGCCCAAAGTAACCATTGGGAAGATTTGAACCTGCTTTACTCCAACTGTTAAAATCATTTGGGATTGTTTTTACATAGTTACATTTAAGAAGTCCGTTAGGTGTAGCTGCATAAAACATGCTGTCGTTTGCAGCCAATTGAACAACCTCTAAATTGCTTCCGCCGGGACCAATAATATAAGTGTCTTTAATTTCTAATTTTTCAGTATCGAAAACAGCAATTCCAAAGCCACAAGAAAGGTAGGCTAGATTGTTTTTAAAAATGATGGAGTTAATATTTTTTTTACCACTGTAGTTTTTTCGAAATATATCGGGAAAATTAGCCGTTTTGCCATCCGGATAGATTACATCAATATTCGAATTTTCATAAACGACAATAATCTTATTGTTGTTGTCATTCTTAAGCATAAATAGTATGCCTACATCACTTAGTCCGTTTGATTTATTAAGTTTTTCATATGTACCATCGTCCTTATCGTAAATGATGACACTGGAAAAATTACTGGAATAAATTTTTCCGCCCATTTCTGCAACGGTAACACAGTTATTTAATGAAACATGATCCTCCCAAGTTCCAACAGCCGACTGCGCCATTAATGAGCTCTGAAATGAAATAAAAAGGAGAAATATTATATTAAAAAACCGCACTTTCTTACAACGTTAAAGATAGGATATTATTGCATTAAAAATTCGGCAAAAGAAGGATTTCAAATCGTTATACAACAAGCTGAAAAGTGACTCCGAAGGGATTCGAACCCCCAGCCTTCAGAACCGGAATCTGACGTTCTATCCAGTTGAACTACGGAGCCAATAGCCCAAAGGTATTAAATTTAACTATTAAAGCCATTTTTTACTTTTTTAACTGTAACCATAATGTAACCATTTAAGCCATTTCGTATTATTGTTCTTTTTATGCGAAAGGCTGCCTACGTTTTATTTCTGATTATTCTGGTGAAATTGGAATACGGTCAGTCTATAAAAATTAAGGGTCTTGTAAAGGATACAACATCAAACGCAGTTCTGCCCAATGCCTTAGTAACAATATGTAAATACCAAGACTCTACTCTTGTTGATTTTCAAAGAACTAATACGAAAGGCGAATTTAATTTTAATGAATTGCCTGAGGATACTTTTAAAGTTACAATTTCAAGCAAGGGTTTTGGAGACAAAATGTTATTTGTTATTCCAAATGGCTTAATGAAAGAATTTGATTTTAAAACAATTGTTATGCCCCCGAAAAGTCAAAGTTTAGAGGAAGTAACGATTTTCGCTTTCAAAGACCCAATTTATTATAAGGGAGACACACTAGTCTATACTGCTGATAGTTTTAAAGTGAAGCAGAACGCCAACGTTGAAGAACTACTTAAGCGAATGCCGGGATTAAGAGTTTCAGCGGATGGTAAAATTACGGCTCAAGGAAAAGAAGTAAATCAGGTATTAGTTGACGGTGACGAATTCTTTGGTTCAGACCCGACAATGGCAACAAGAAACTTAGCTGCCAAAAGCGTTGAGTCTGTACAGATTTATGAAAAGAAAAACGAGGATGCTCAAACAAGTGAGAATGAAGAAGAAACGATTAAGGTTCTAAATTTAAAACTAAAGGAAGACGCTAAGAAAGGATATTTTGGTAAAATTTCAGGGGGCTCAGATTTTCAAGATTTTCATGAAGGAGAGTTGCTGATGAATAAGTTTAAGGATAAACAAAAAATTTCTGTTTTTGGATTAGGTTCCAATACACCAAAAACTGCTTTTGGATGGGGCGATATTAATAAATACGGATTAGAAAATGAAAGCAATTATACATGGAATGAAGAAGAAGAATTTTTTTACTCTGAAGGAGGAAATGATGAGGGTATTCCACAAACCTTAACAGGTGGTGTGTACTACAATGATAAGTTTGGAACAAAAACTAAGATTAACGCAAATTACACGTTTAAGAACAACAATATAATAACTTTTAATGAACAGATAAATCAATATTTTCTTGAAGACACTTCATATATAACAAAAAATATCAGCAATACGGTTAAGGACAATACAAAGCATACAGTCAATTTTAGATTAGACCAGGAAATCGATTCATCTTTAAAAATACTTTGGCGACCAACTTTTAATTACCAGATAAATGAATACGAAAACACAACATCAAATGAGTTCTACGCAAGTAATGATACAATCACTAGAGAAACGGATAATATAAATGAAAATAACACGGAAAGCTATGCGGCTACAAGTCAGTTTAGGATAACCAAGCTTTTTAGAAAGAAAGACAGAAGCCTAACCTTTAATCACAATTTTAATTTAAATGATGCAGGGTCTATGGGGAAGCTGAATACAACCAATAAAGTTTATACATCACCCAGCCTGCCCTTAACGGATTTTGACCAAGAGAAACGTACAAACAGCGGTTCACTTTCTAACTCATTTCGAATTAATTTTTTTGAACCGTTAAATAGAAAGATAAAGTTTGAGAATCAGATAGAGTTCAATATAGACAATAGTTTTAATAATAAATCTTCTTTAAATAAAGGGACAGAAGGGTACACAATTTTAGATTCAGTTTATTCGAATGATTTTTCGAATAGTAGATATTTAGGACAGTATAGAACAAAGTTAATTTTTGAATCAAGTAAGTACAAGATTAATATTGGAAGTAATTTCAGAAGAGTTAGCTGGATTAACAATAATAATTTTACAAATACCAAATTGTCAAGTGAATTATACTCCATTTTACCTTTTGCATCTTACAATTATAAATTTGATAGAAACACGAGGCTTAATTTCCGTTATACTACAAATTCATCCCAACCGAAGGTTAATCAATTGCAACCATTGCCAAACAATTCGAATCAAAATTTTATTACATTAGGTAATCCCGATTTAAAACCAACGTATGACCATAACTTCAGTTTGAACTTTAATTCTTTCAAACCTATTAGTGGGAAAAACATCTGGTTAGGCGGTTCATATGGTTTGCATCAAAATGCATTTTCAACCAGCTTGGTTTATGATTCGTTAGGAAGATCAATTTCAACACCAATAAATATTGATGGCAATTACAATGTTTTTTCATGGTTTGGCGGAAATATTCCGTTTTTTAACCGGCAATTAAATTTGAGTTTAAACGCAAATGTAAATACCTATCAAAACAACAATTTCATAAATAATCAAAGAAATACTACAAGAAATACAAGTTATTCAGGAAGTCCAAGCATCACTTTCGAGCAGGAGAAATTTGAAGTATCCATAGGAGGAAACTATAGTTACAATGTTCCATATTCAACAATTGCAAATAGGAATAACAAACCTTACTCATCTCATTCTTTCAATTATTATTTTCGTGTAGAGTTGTGGAAGAAGTTCTTTATTGAATCTGACGGAAACTATCAATTTAACTCACAAAGAGCAGAAGGGTACAATCTTCAGTATTTTATAATAAATGCCTCAATTTATAAGAATATTGGTAAACTTGATAATTGGGTTATAGCTCTAAAAGGTTACGACTTAATGAATCAGAATATTTCTGTAAACAGGCAGGTTTATAACAATGTTATAACTGATACAAAAACTAATATTATAACCAGATATTTTTTATTTAGCCTAACTTATAAGTTTAATAGTCAAAACGAGAAACCTGAGGATGATGATTTTTAGATTATATTTTATTGGGGTTCTTTTTTGTTTTCTTGGGAGTTCATTTGCGCAAATGAACTATGGAAGAATTGTATTCGAGAGAAAAACAAATTTGTACAAAAGTTTAAAGCATTGGGAAGATATAAAAGAATGGGTAAAGGAATCAGATAAAAACAAGGTAGATCAATTCGAGTTATTTTATAATGATACAGCAAGTATATTCAAACCAATCGAATCTGAATTTAGAGAGAAATTTGAGTGGGCAACCAATAAGAATACAACGCTTCAAAATCACAAATCAAAGTTGAAAACAACGCACAAGGCCATTTGGGGAGAAACTTTTTTATTGGAAGACTCCTTGATTAAAAGGAAGTGGAAGCTGACCGATAGTAAAAGGGTTATTTGCGGATACGAATGCAGAAAAGCAATTTGGCAAGAGAATGATAGCTCAAGGATTTATGCCTGGTATACAGATGAAATAATTCCAAGTTTTGGCCCCGAAAGTTTTAATGGCTTGCCGGGAATGATATTGGGACTTGCGACAGAAGATGGAGGTATAATATATTTCGCCAAGAAAATTGTTTCTGTGAAACCGATTCAAAGCGATTTTAAACTTGCAAAAACCAGAAAGAAGCCAATGAAAACAAATGAGTTTAAAGACATGCTTCAAAAGGATTATGGTAAGGAAAAGTGGGGAAAAGCAATGCTTTTAAATAATTTTGGTGGCGTTAATTAGTGAATACCGGTACTAATACTAGCTCTCTGCATTGGATTAATACTTAACACCGGAACATTGCTAATGTCCACCAGTTTTTCTGATTTAGTACCTCCTCCAAACATGTCGCCAATACTTCTGTCTCTTTTGTTAATTTGCATTATTAAGTCACAATTATTTTTATTTGCGTACTCCACAATTGCGGCTGTTGGATCGTTGCTGGGGATTGATTTATTCGTACAATTAACTCCTTTGCTTTTAATGAATTTTTTTACTTGTTGAAGATACGGCAGCAGTTTATTTTCATACTTAATATCGTTTGGTTCAAAAATAGAAATGATTCTTAAATCTGCTTCATAGAGCTTAGCTAATTGAATAGCAAGTCCAAATTTTTCACGACTTTCCGGAGTCAAATCAAAGGGCAATACAATGTTTTTACAGTCAAATTTGTTATTCGTTGAACGAATTGTAATTACCGGACAAGGCGCATTCTTAATGAACTTACTGGCCTTGTTCGAGCCTAAAATACTTCTGAATCGGACATGGGTGTCAAGTCCAACAATAATAACACTTGCATCTAATTCTTCTGCTTTCTTATCGGTTACTTCATATATGTCACCTTCTATGTTTAGCGTTTCTACCTTCAACTTAGATTCATCTTCGATTTCTTTCTTCAACTTTTCCAAATCTTTCGCATGATTTTCGGCTCCTTTTTCATAAACATGCAACAGTAATAATTTACAATTCATTCCTCTGGCAATGTTATACGAATGCCTGATTGCAACAAGTGATTGTTTTGAAAAATCAATTGGGATAATAACGGTACTGTTTTCTTTTAAAAGCATAGAAAATATATAATACCAAAGTTAAACTATTAAACTGGGAGCTAGTTCTACCAATTTAGGAAATTTATCGACAAAAGCGGATTGAAAAGTGTTAATCATTCGAAATTTAACATTTTACGCATTAAACCTGTTGGCATTTTATTAGTCAAAACTCACAAAATAGTTTAATTTTATTCAAACAAAACCAAATAATAACATGAAAAAAGTAATTTTTGGAGCCATTTTGGCAATCAGCACAAGTTTATCCGCTCAAGAAACAAATGCTTGGAGATGGGGTGTTCAATTAGGAATGCATGGCAATAAGTCTGAATTTGTTGGGGGTGATGCTGATGCAAACGCTCGTTTTCACCAACATAAATATGGAAATGGCGCTTTTGCTGTTTTAGGCAGATATGATTTTAATTCTAAATGGGCATTACAGGCAGGAATCGGTGTGAGTAGCTTAGGAAATGAGTTTGGGATTGCTGAAAACTATTCTTTTGTAAATTTTTCAAATCGCTTTACCAATGTAGGCTCAAAGTCACCAATTTTGGAGATTCCTTTAATGGGCTTTTATAAGTTCAAGCCAAATTGCAAGGATTGGAAATGGTTTGTCGGGGCAGGGGGAACAGTTTCTTTTGTTGGCGATAGCAAATCCATGACGGCAGAGTCTAAAGAAGAAGTGGGCAACACGCCATATAATTTGTACAGTGAGACAACAATTAATAAGGGAGGCCATGCAACACTAAGATTCACTGTTGGCCGTGAAAAGGTATTTAAATCAGGAAGAATATTTAGCTGGGCCTTTTTATGGAATTTAGGAACAGACGCAATGGCTAAAACAATGGTTAAATATGAAATTGATAATAAACAATACCAACATTATTTTGAAAACAGAGGACATTATTTCGGATTAAGGTTCTCCTACTTCTTTAAACCGATTTTAGGGTATCAACCTAAGCCAACTAAATAAAATAAAAAGCTCCAAAAGGAGCTTTTTTTATGATTTAATAATTTTGGTCTTCCCTCGTATTATCCCATTTTTGTCAACGAGATGAAGGAAATAAACCCCACATTTAATTGTGGTTATATCGACTGTAGTTAAATTATCACTGTGTTTTTCAGTTAAAAGAATTTTGCCAAAAACATCAATTATTTCGATTGTAACAGATTCAGATAAATTTGTCTTAATCTTGATGTAATTTTCTGCCGGATTAGGGAACACAGAAACATCAGCAGTGAAACTTTGAGAATTAATTCCGGCAGAAATCACAAAATTCATAGAGAATGTTGTACATACAATACAATTTGCCATGTCTTTAATGCATAAAGTATGTTGCCCGACACAAACGCTTGAATAAGGGCTAGTGCTAGGAATTGTGTTACCATCAAGAGTTACCGTTGCATCGTTGGGTGGAGGTAAAAATCCGCCATTCCAGCCAAAACTGATAGTTCCGTTACAGCAAGAAGCGCATGCAGCCGGACCAACAGTTGGAGTCTGCAAAACCAGAGCTGAGGTTGCTGTTACCGGAACTTGTAATAGCTCAAATCCAACCAGTGCCATGCTGCTATTATAAAAATTAACTGAATAATCAGAAGCGCATGGGCAAAGATTACTTATTGTTAGTGAGTTCCCATTGGCAGTTTGAACAGTTGAATTCGGACAAGATGAAGTATTACTCAATACAGCTGAAAATGGCCCCCCGCTTAATGTAGTTGTATAAACCACGCTGCCGTCACAACTGCCATAACATGTTGGAGCTTGTAAAGGCGATTGAACAAAATTTTGACTGTAACCAATTGCAGCTAAGCCTAAAAATAAAAAAAGAAATTTGTGAATCGTCATAAATAAATATACAAAAATTTTTCTAGTCTGCTAGCGCAATAACTTTAAGTTCAATAGCAATAGGCGTTGGTAGCTTGTTAATTTCAATCGTAGTTCTACATGGCAAATTGTCTTTGAAGTATTCTGCCCATAATTTGTTATACGTAGCAAAATCGTCTTTCATATTAGTAAGAAACACAGTTACGTCAATTATTTTGTCCCAACTGCTGCCAGAATCTTCTAGAATATATTTAATGTTTCTAAAGACACTGTGACATTGTTTGGCAATATCGTAACTTATAATATTACCTTTTTCATCAAGCTCTACGCCAGGTATTGCTTTTGAGCCTCTTTCTCTTGGTCCGACACCGCTTAAAAACAATAAATTACCTACTTTTCTTGCATGAGGATATAACCCAACGGGTTCAGGGGCTTTTGATGAATCAATTTTCTGTGATGACATGATACTAGATTTAAAAACAAAAATAAGAAAACTACAGACTTTAAAAGAATGCTTGTCTCGCTATTTCGACAAATTAACTGTTGATAAGCAGTCTTTTTCCCTCTTCGTTGATTTTCTGTATTTTTAGCTTGTGATGGAGAAATTGAAAGAATTAGATGCGATTCTTCTGCTTAAAATAAATGGCATGAATTGTTCCATGATGGACAAAATTATGTGGTTTATCAGCAATGATTTTTTTATTTATCCAATTCTGCTTGTTGGTTTAATAGTTATTTGGCAGAAAATTTCATGGAAACTGGCAATTATTACATTAATTTCTATCCTGATTTGTATAGGAATTTCTGATGGCGTCTCAAATTTTACGAAACACCAAGTGAAGAGATACAGGCCAACACACAATCTAGTTTTAAAAGACAAAATTCACATTGTAAATAATTATAGAGGGGGCACTTATGGTTTTTTTTCTAGCCATGCTGCAAATACTACTTCAAGCGTTTTTTTACTAATAGTTGTTTTGTTACCCGTTATCCAAAGCAAAAAATTAGTATGGATATGGATGATTATTCCGTTAATAATTTCATACAGCCGTGTTTACCTTGGCGTTCATTATGTTTCTGA
>JBFWYJ010000117.1:0-8801 GCA_050186555.1 Bacteroidia bacterium | reverse complement strand
CACTAACCGAAAATTGTGTTTCTCTTGCAAAGAGTTTCTTAGGTGATGAAAATGTTGTTGAATTACCATTAAGAATGACAGCAGAAGATTTTGCTTTTATTTCTCAAGAAGTACCAAGTTGTTTTTTCAGATTAGGGACAGCCAATACAAAAAAAGGCATCAATTCCGGAGTACACACACCAACCTTTGATATAGATGAGTCTGCCTTGGAGATCGGAGCCGGTTTAATGGCATTCTTGGCATTCAACCATATGAGTTTAAAAACGGCTTAAATACCTAAAATTATACTATTTTTGGCCTTTATTCGTTATAAGTACGTGAAAACCCGCATCATAACCATATTATTATTTGCTCTGGCAATTAGTTCTTGCAGCACAAAGCGTAATACAGTTGTGTCTAGAGGATATCATAACCTTACAGCGCGCTACAATGGCTATTATTACTCTAGAGAAAGTATTAAGGATGGAGAATACAAACTAGATAAGGATAATAAAGAAAACTACGATAAAATTTTACCGGTCTTTGTTTATCCGACACCGGAAAATGTTAAATCAACTTTTCCTGAATTTGATAAGGCAATAAAAAAATCCAGCTCTTGTATTCAGAAACATGCTATTAAAGACAGTAAGGGCAATGAGATTCCAACTTCAGGAAAATGGATTGATAATAACTGGATTAATATTGGGAAAGCAAGGTTTTATAAACGCGAATTCTTTTCAGGCATTGAGGCTTTAGAATACGTTGTAAGTGCTTATTCGCACTCTGATGATAAATTCGAAGCCATGTTGTGGTTGGTTAAATCCTATAACGAAATAGGCTCTGTTAGTCAGTCTGAACAGATTCTCACATTGCTTCGTAATGAACAAAAACTGCCAAAAAAAATTAAAAAGGAATTGCCCGCATTAGAAGCAGATTATTTTTTTAGAAAAGGATTATATACAGAGGCATCAACTAAACTAATGGCAGCAGTAAGAAACAATCATCCAATTAAAGGTGTTCCAAAAAAATTACGCGCACGCTATTCATTTATTATTGCTCAAATGTTGGAATCTCAGAAAGACTATAAACGAGCCAGGAAGTATTACTACACTACTATTCGACTTAAACCAAAATATGAGATGGTCTTTTATGCGAAAATCAAACTTGCTCGCTTGGTTGATGTTAAACGAATGAATTCGGAAAAAACGAAAAAAGAATTATTGAAAATGTCGAAGGAGTTTAAAAACAGTGATTATCGCGATGTCATTTTTTACACTTTAGGCGAAATAGAAGAAAAAGAAGATAATCTTGACCAAGCCGTTCGATATTACAAAAAGTCGGTTCAAACAAGTTCCGTTAATCCTACCCAAAAGGCATTAAGCTACTTAAAGTTGGGTGAAATAAATTTTGAATACACTAATTATGAATTAGCTCAGGCTTATTATGACAGTACATTAGCCACCTTGCCAAAAGACTATGAGAAGTATGAAAAAATAACCAATCGGCAAGAAACTTTAAATAACCTTGTGTCTTATTTGAAAACCATCAAACGTGAAGACAGTTTACAAAAGATTGCTCAGATGAGTGAAGCAGAAAGAGAAGCCGTAATTGCAAGAATTATTCAAAAGGTGGAAGAGGAGGAGCAAAAAGCACAAGAAGAGAAAGAAAAAATGATGGCAGATAAAGGCCTTAATATGCTTAACAACCCTAATAATTCTCAGTTGCCCGACCCTTCATTAACTGCTGGAGGAACTAGTTTTTACTTTTATAATCAGAACACAAAAAGTTTTGGTATTTCAGATTTTATTAAGAAATGGGGGAATCGAAAAAATGAGGACAATTGGCGAAGGGCTAATAAAGAGTTGACCATTGATGATTTTGAAAACCCAAACAATAACGGAGGAAATAAAGATGAAAATGGGAAAGTTGTAAAAAATCCTAAGAAGACAGTAAACTACTATATGAAAAATTTACCATTAAACGATTCATTAATGGCAATTAGTACCTCAACAATTATTGAGGCATTTTATCTGTTAGGAACAACTTATAAAGAAGATCTAAAGAACTACAAAAAATCTAATGCCGCATTTGAAGAATTGAATAAACGTTATAATCCTCATAAATACCAGCTTAATTCGTACTACCAACTATATAAAAATTATGCGTCGCTGAATGATGCCGAGCAAAGCAATTTCTACAAAGAAAAGATACTTGCAGAGTTTCCTGAAAGTGAGTTTGCTATTCTAATCAAAAATCCAAAAGCTGCCGAAAAGAAAAAAGCACAACACTCTGCGGTCGAAAAAGACTATACTAAAGCATACAAATTATATACAAAAAATGAGTTTCAGGAATGCATTCTGAAAAGCGATCAATCAATTGAAAAACATGGCGAAAACTTATTCACGCCTAAATTCATGTTTATTCAAGCATTATCGTATGGTAAATTGAATAATGTGGACACAATGGAAATTATTCTTAAAAAGCTTGTTGCACTCTATCCAAACTCCGACATAACGCCAAATGCCAAAGATGTATTAATGTCTATTAAAAAACATAAAAACCCAAATTTGTTTCCATCAGAAAATTCCGTTATAAATAACAAAACAGTTTCTCTTCCGAAAGACACTTTTCAAATACTTCTAGACACTGAGCACTTTTTAATTGTAATTTGTCCTGACGACCCAAAAATATCTTCAACTTTTAAAAACAACCTCAACGCATTCTGCACTAAATTTTATTCCAATGACAAGTTTTCCATCACAAGCTCATTATTTGGAACAGGCATGCAGATGATAACGCTTAAATCATTTAAAAAAGGGATAGATGCCGTAAAATTTATTGGGAACGTATCAAAGGATGAAAGTGTCTTCAAAGACGTTGATAAAAACGTATTTACATTCTTGAATATTGCTAGCGCAAACTTACCTATGTTCTATAAAAAACGAAATATTTCAGGTTATTTGCTTTTTTATAACGACAATTACTCTTCTATTGATCCTTTGGCAATCCCAAAAGACTCAAAACTTAAGTAGCTTGTATTATCGATTGAAAATCTGTAACTTGCGTCAAATTTGATAAGCCATGTTAAAGATTAATTCTGCAAAAAATCAACCTGTTGATGCTAGTTCTATAAACATAATTGGAACAGGCACAAGTATTGTTGGAGATATTGAATCAAACGGTGACTTTCGTGTTGATGGTATTTTAACTGGAAACATAACAATAACAGGCAAGTTAGTATTAGGAAATACAGGTAAAATTGAAGGAAATATTCAGTGTGCAAATGCCGATTTAAGCGGTGAAGTGCTAGGCATTGTCAATATTACCGAAACGCTTTCCTTAAAAAGTACAGCAAAGATAAACGGCGATATTGTTACAGGAAAACTTGCGATTGAAAGCGGAGCATTATTTACAGGAACTTGTAAAATGGGTGCTATTGTGAAAAATATTGGACAAAAGGATGGACAAAAAACCGTCAGCACCCAAACCGCCTAATTCCTTTTTTAAGTATAGTAATCTCGTTTTTCAAATGGGAATAGTAATCGGACTATTCGCATGGCTAGGTGCTTTTCTTGACAAAAAATATCAAACTTCAGATCCTTGGTTCACCATTTGTTTTTCATTGATTGGCATATTTGCAGGATTATACCTTGCGCTTAAAGATTTTATTAAGAAAGATAAGTCATAATGAAATCGTATTTGCAATTTCTAATTAGTCCATTTTTTGCGGCCATTCTTTCAATCGGTATTTCGTGGTTAATTACGCAGAATTTGTTTCGAGATAATTTACCTCTGATTACAATTAGTGTTGTGTTTAACACAATTGTTCATCTAATAACTAACATTACTTTGGTAATGATAAAAAAGAAAAACACAGAGGTAATTAAGTCATTAATGCCGATTCCGATTATACGACTTTTATTTGCCGGAACAATGTTTTTAATAGCGACCAGGCTTTTCACGGAAAAGGACCTAGCTTTCTTAAGCATCCATTTCGTTTGCCATTACTTAATTTTTATTTTAGTCGAAGTAATTTTCCTAAGCTTATTCTTAAGAGAAAGTAAATAATAATTACTGAACATTTGAATTAATTAATTTGTTATTCTAATATGCATCAAAACCCCATTGATAAAGATAAAGTAACAGAAACGCCAGGTATTTTGCCATATGCTCACCATGTTGGAAGTGCTATTATTAAGCCTGAAGATGAAGGAAAAGTTAAGTCAAGAGCGCTTTCCGCAATGCGTGAACAAACCAATAAACAATTGCTTCAAATTCAAAAACAGGCAGAGTTATTAGCAAAACAAGCAAATGATATAAGAAAAAGAGTTGAACTAAGTGAAAAAATATACACTGCTAACATGTCTTTTGAGCCATTTATTGGCCATGTATACCATCTTTATCAAAAAGAACAGGAATATAGAATGTATATGATTGGGCCGGACGAATGGGGTAAGTCTAAGCCGAAAGATATCGAATACATTGGCTCAGCTAAACTAATGAGTGACCACACCTGGGAACTTGTTGACACCCTCAATGAACAATTTAATGGCTTTTAACATTTTAGAGTATGTTTTTTGCATTAGGTTTGTCTAAAACAATATTATGCAACGCACTAGATTAACTTTACCGGCTTTCCAAGTAAAAAAAATATTACTCCCCGGAGAATCTTTTAAACTGCATGTTTTTGAAGAGAGGTATAAAGAATTAATTAAGGATTGCGAATCAAACCATGCCTCATTTATTATTCCTTTTAATGAGGAAAATAATGGATATAAGTATGGAGCGGAGGTTCAAATTATTAGTGTAATTAAAGACTACCCGGATGGGAGAAAAGACTTGATGATTCAATGTACTAACATTGTAGTAGTTTGTGATTATATTGAACAGTTAAGCCCTAAATTATATGGCGCCGCTACAATTGAGCCGGATGAGGCCACGCCTAAAATTACCATGATTGATTTGCAAGACGCTATCATTTCTTATTTCGATCAGATTCAAAATAAAATGATGGACTATAATACATTAGAAAAATTGGATGTTTATCAGGTTGCTGTTTCGTTGCAACTCTCTCCAAAAGAAAAAATGCAACTAATTCAATCTAAAAATAAACAGATAACTTTACTTAATCTGATTAAATTCATCACGCATATTATTAATGCAGAACAGAACTTAAGCAGCAGGTTTATTTTCAATTAAGATAAACCATCGCCCATTATTCGGACGGTTATATTATCCATTTCAGGACTCAGTTTCAATTGACAGGATAGGCGTGAATGTTCCTTAATGTTTGGCAATGTGTCCAACATTGCGTACTCATCATCACTAATTTCATTTAAATTCTCGAAGCCATTAACTACTTCCACATGACAGGTTGCACAAAGAGCCATACCACCACACGTTGCTAATATGTCATACTCATTTCCTTTAAGAAACTCCATCAAACTTAGACCCATATCCGTTGGTGCAACCAATTCAGTCACAACGCCATTTGGCTCTTCAATATGTATTGTTATATCACTCATGATTTAAAATGCGTTCACGCCATTCACAGTAGTATACTTCATTGTGTACTTGATGCCCGGATTAATGTATTTGTAAGCGCTGTGACTCATCAATGCCGCTTCGTGAAAACCACAAAGTATTAATTTGAGTTTGTTGGTGTAAGTATTAATGTCTCCAATGGCGTACACTCCCAGTATATTCGTTGAATAATCTTCTGTGTTAACCAAAATTGCATTCTTCTCTATTTGTAAGCCCCAGTCCTCAATTGGTCCTAATTTCGGACTTAAACCAAAAAGCGGTATCAAATGCTCAGTAGTAATAGCCTGCGTTTCGTTCGTTTTAATGTTTTTAATAGTAACAGTCTCTAATTTCTCCTCGCCATTTACAGATTCAATAGCGCTGTTTAATAAAAGTCTTATTTTACCCTCCTCAGCTAATTTCTGAACCTTATTAACACTGTCCGGCGCGCCTCTGAATGATTCGCTTCTGTGAACTAAGGTTAATTCACTACAAACAGAGCTTAAATAAATTGTCCAGTCAAGTGCGCTGTCGCCTCCACCTGCAATTACCATTTTTTGCCCTTTGAACTTCTCAGGATCAAGGATCATGTAATTAACCCCTTTGCCATTTTCAAATTTCTCCAATCCTTCAACTTCCGGTTTTCTGGGCTCGAAACAACCTAAACCACCGGCAATAACCACCACCTTTGATTTTATTTGAGTTCCCAAATTTGTTTCTAATACAAAGTCTCGCTCATCAAGTTTTTGTAGTTTCTCTACGCGCTCTCCAAATGTGAAAGTTGGATCAAACGGTTTTGCTTGTTCCATCAAGTTATCTACAAGTTCTTGAGCATTAATCGTTGGAAAACCGGGAATATCGTAAATTGGTTTTTTAGGATAAATTTCGGATAGCTGTCCGCCCGCTTGAGGCAAATAATCAACCAGATGACAACGCATTTTTAACAAACCGGATTCAAATACTGAAAACAAACCTACCGGCCCGGCCCCAATAATTGCAATATCAGTTTCTATTATCTTCATTCAAGGCGCAAAATTAGTTGATTTTGTTAAATATCAAGTGCTTTTTTTGGTAATGCTTTGTTTACTTGTCGCAAAATTTCATACCTTTATCTACTAAATTTAAATGAAAGAGATATGAAAAAATCATTACTTACAATTTTTGGTGCAGTTGCGTTGATGGTTGGTTTTGCTCAGCAAACACCAAGTCCATCTTGGACGACCACCAATAATGCTAACTTTCCAATAGGTTCTTTTGGTATTCGTTATATGGATGCTTGTTCTGCTCAGGACGTTTATGCCTCTGGTTATCATGGTGTTACGGGAGAAATAGGAAGAAATTATGTATGGGTTACAAGAACTCATGACGGAGGTTCTAACTGGACAGCATCTCCTGTTTGGACTAGTACAGCTACTCCAGCAATTGGCGATACTAATTATTATGTTATTGCCAATATTGATGGTATTGATGCCAATACTGCTTGGGTTGGAGCTTATACTAAAACTGGTGGTGGATCTTTAGGCGGTATTTTCAAAACCACAGATGGCGGTGCTACTTGGAACGATATGACATCTGCATCTATGTATACTAATGCTGCTTCATTCTGTAATTATGTGTTTTTCCTTACTCCAAACATTGGAATCACTGCCGGTGACCCGGTTGGTGGAGAGTTTGAAATGTGGCGCACAACAGACGGTGGTGCTAACTGGACTGCTGTTCCAGGCGCTAATATTCCTAATCCTGTAGGTGGGGAGTTTGGAATTGTAAATGTTTATGAAACCGAAGGAACTTCTAACATTTGGTTAGGTACTAACAAAGGCCGTATTTTACGTTCAACTGATGCAGGCCAAACATGGAGTGTTTCTACTGTAATTGCAAATAATACAGTTAGTGATATCGCATTTTATGATTCAATGCATGGTATTGTTGCAACTTATCCTCCTAGTTCTACTGTTGTGGCTGTTTATAATACTACAGACGGTGGTGCTACTTGGAATGCGCTTCCTGCAGTAACGGCTGACCCTAACTATGGAAGAAATGATTTTTGTGCAATTCCAGGAACTTGTTGGTATGCATCTTGTGGTGCAGGACAAGGTAATACATTGTTATCTTTCTCAATGGATAATGGTGCTACTTGGAATGACTGGGGCTCTGTTGGTATTCAATATTTAGCGATAGATATGTTCGATCATCAAACTGGTTGGGCAGGTTCTTTCTCAGATATGTCTAATCCAGCTTCTGAAGGTTTCTTTAAATACAGTGGTGCTTCTTTACAACAGGCTCCTTCTGCAAATATGACTATTCCTTCAGTAGGTTGTGTTAGTGTTGGTATAACATTCACTAACCAATCAACCGGAAATCCTTGTCCTACTTTTGCTTGGTCTTCAAATCCTGCAGCTAATTTCTCCAGCGCATCAGCAGAGACACCAACTGTTTCATTTGACAGTCCTGGCATTTATACCATCACTTTACAAGCTACCAATTCATTAACATCTAGTATCGTAACTCGTACAATTGATGTTCAAGCTTGTACTGGAATTAACGAAATCGATAACAGTGTTTTTAACTTCATCGTTTCTCCAAATCCTAGTGCAGATATTTTTAATTTAACGATGCCGTATTCAAACGAAGCATACAACATTACAGTAACTAATGTTCTGGGTTCGGTTGTTTATAAGGAATCTGTTAATGCTGCTAACGGACGTCATTCAATTAACATGACAGAAAATGAAGCAGGAGTTTACTTTATTACAATTGAAAATAAAGGAAACAGAACTACTAAAAAAGTAGTATTACAATAATCATACTCTAATAAAAATATGAAGGGGGCTTTAATTGCCCCCTTTTTTCTTTTGTCTAACTATATTCTGCATATGTCTTTGGCAATTGCTCCAGGAGCTCTAGAATTGCATGATGATCATCCAAGGTAACGAGCAATTTTCTTATCGGTTTGAAATTTGCTATCCCTTTGAAGTAATTTGCATAATGGTTTCTCATTTCTAACACACCAAGTTTAGGCCCCTTCCATTCAATGGATTTTAATAAGTGGGTTTTGCAAACTTCAACTCTATTCTCAATAATTGGTTTTGGCAAATGACTTCCATTCTTTAAGAAAGCTTTTATTTCATTGAATATCCAAGGATATCCAATTGCAGCCCTTCCTATCATTATGCCATCAATTCCATATCTCTCTTTGTATTCTTTTGCTTTTTCCGGTGAATCAATATCTCCATTCCCAAAAATTGGAATTTGCATTCTCGCATTGTTTTTTACTTCTGCAATTTTTGACCAGTTAGCAA
>JBFWYJ010000116.1:0-8852 GCA_050186555.1 Bacteroidia bacterium | reverse complement strand
ATAACATGGTGTTCTCTGCGCCGCGCGTTAACCAAGAAATTTCAGGTGGACAATCTCAAATAACAGGAAACTTTACAGATTCTGAAGCAGATGCATTATCTGCCATCTTAAGTGCCGGTAAATTACCTGCTCCAGCAAGAATCGTAGAAGAAAATATCGTTGGTCCTACTTTAGGTCAGGAAGCAATTGACTCTGGTATGATGAGTTTCGTAATTGCCTTGATTGTGATTCTATTATTCATGGCAGCTTATTACAACAAGTCAGGTATTGTTGCCAATATTGCCCTCGTGTTAAATATGTTTTTTGTAATGGGGGTCCTCACCTCGCTCGGCGCGGTCTTAACCCTCCCCGGAATTGCAGGTATCGTATTAACTATTGGTTTGGCTGTGGATGCCAACATCCTAATTTTTGAACGTGTTCGTGAAGAATTAGCTTTGGGTAAAGGAACTGCTTTAGCTATTAGTGAAGGTTTCAAACATGCGATGAGCTCTATCATTGATGCTAACGTTACATTATTGTTATTAGGTATTATCCTTTACGCTTTTGGTAGTGGTCCGGTTCAAGGTTTCGCTACAACATTGTGTGTTGGTATTATCGCTTCTTTATTTTCCGCCATCTTAATTACGCGTGTTGTGTTTGATTGGATGTTGGAGCGTAAGATGGAAATTCCATTTGATAATAATTTTACAAGAAATGCATTTAAGAATGTAAATATTGATTTCGTTGGTAAACGTAAATTATATTATGCTTTATCTACTTTAGTTATCGCTGCCGGTACCGTAATGTATTTCAAAAATGGCGGATTAAATCTTGGTGTTGATTTCAAAGGTGGTAGAACGTATCAGGTGAGATTTGAAAAAGACATGAATACGGATGAGATTAAGAAAGCTTTAGCCACTCCATTTGAATCTTCTCCTGAGGTTAAAACATTAGGAAGTGCTAATCAGGCTAAAATCACTACCACGTACAAGGTAGCTGACAAGAGTGCTAATGCTGACGCTGATGCAGAAGAGGCATTAAACACCGGATTGAAATCTTTGAATACCGGATATGAGATCATGTCGCAACAAAAAGTTGGACCAACCATTGCAACGGATATCGTTTATGGTGCTTATGGTGCAATTTTATTCTCATGTATCATGATGTTTATTTACATCGTTATCCGATTCAGAAAATGGCAATATGGTTTAGGTTCAGTTGTGGCTTTGTTCCATGACGTGTTAATCGTATTATCTTGTTACACAATTTTTGATGGTATTGTTCCTTTCTCATTAGAAATTGGTCAGGATTTCATCGCTGCTATCTTAACGGTTATGGGTTATACGATGACTGAAACAGTTGTTGTATTTGACCGTATACGTGAGAGATTATCATTAAGTGGTAAATCTGATGTTCAGGGTGAAGAAAGAAACAAACTTATCAATTACGCATTGAACAGTACATTAAGTAGAACTATTTTAACTTCATTGACTGTGTTCTTCGTATTGTTGGTAATCTTTATCTGGGGTGGAGAAAGTATCAGAGGATTCATCTTCGCCTTGTTAATTGGTCGTGTAATTGGTACATACTCTTCATTATGTATCTCAACACCAATAGTTGTAGATTTCGAAAAGTCTAAGAAGTAATAAGGAATAATTAATTTGAAAGGCGGTCTCTTGAGACCGCCTTTTTTGTTTATCATATTTGTCATTGCTTGCAATGTCATTACGAGCAAGCATTAGCTTGCGAAGTAATCTGTTCTTTGGTAGATTGCTTCTCACGCTAGCGCTTGATAGCAATGAATTGAAAATTAAGGAAAACTTGACTACTTCTTAAACCCATCCCATCCCTGGGCTTTAAGGTCAACTACCACGCCGCTTTTTGTAACCAGATTTTTGCCTTTAGATACATCTGACATGTGTCCGATAATGGAAATGTCAGGTAAGTTTTTTACTTTTTCATGGTCGCTTAAATCTATGGTAAAAAGCAATTCATAATCTTCACCGCCACTTAAGGCGCATAAAGTAGGGTCTAGATTAAATTCTCTGGCGGTATCATAAGTTTGCGCGTCCATTGGAATTTTTTCTTCAAATAACTGTACACCCAAATTAGATTGCTTACAGATGTGAAATATTTCAGATGCCAATCCATCACTGATGTCAATCATGGATGTTGGTTTGACAGAAATGGAATTCAATAACTCCACAATGTCTTTTCTCGCTTCCGGTTTTAATTGTCTTTCTAGAATATAATCCTTACCGCTTAAGTCAGGTTGAATTTGAGGATTATCTTTAAAAACAGATTTTTCTCTTTCCAAAATCTGTAATCCCATATAAGCCCCACCTAAATCTCCACTTACGCACAATAAATCATTTTCTTTGGCACCGTCTCTGTAAACAACTTTGTCTTTTTCTACTAAACCAATTGCTGTTACAGAAATTACCAGTCCAACAGCACTACTGGTTGTATCACCACCTATTAAATCAACACCGTATTTATTACATGCAAGTAACATGCCTGCGTATAATTCTTCAACTGCTTCTAAACTAAATTTACTACTTACTGCAAATGAAACCAGCACTTGTTTTGGCTGTGCATTCATGGCGTAAACGTCACTTAAGTTTACAACAATGCTTTTATACCCTAAGTGTTTTAATGGAACATAAGTTAAATCAAAATGTACGCCTTCTACCAACATATCAGTTGTAAAAACACCTAAGCCTTTAGATAAATCAGAAACTGCTGCATCATCACCAACACCTTTAATGGTTTCAGGATGATGAATTTTAATGTGCTTAGTTAAATGGTCAATCAGGCCAAATTCACCGATGCCGGATAAATTTGTGTTTTCTGTGTTATCAAAATCCATGCTTACTTAATTTTAATACAAACATTTTTTGGCTCAGTGAAAAAATCTAACGCATCAAAGCCGCCTTCTCTGCCAACACCACTATCTTTTACACCACCAAAAGGTGTACGTAAATCTCTCAGTAACCAACAATTCACCCAAACAATGCCGGCATGAATTTGATTCGCTACTCTATGAGCTCTAGTTAAGTTTTCTGTCCAAACTGTTGATGCCAATCCATAACGTGTGCTGTTGGCCATCATAAGTGCTTCTTCTTCTGTTTCAAAAGGGGTGATGGTTACAACCGGACCAAAAATTTCTTCCTGATTAGTTCTGCAGGTATGCGATAAGCCTTCTATAATTGTTGGGGCAAGAAAATAGCCGTCTTTTAAATCTCCATCCAACATAACACGTTCTCCGCCGCATAGAACTTTTCCCCCTTCTTCTTTTGCCAACTCTATATAACTTAATATTTTTTCCATGTGTGGTTTAGAAACAACGGCACCAATTTTCGTTTTTTCATCTTCAGGATTTCCAATAATTAAAGCTTTTGTTTTCGCTACAAAATCATTTTTAAATTTTTCGTAGATAGATTTCTCTACATAAATTCTTGATCCACACAAACAGATTTGTCCTTGATTAGCAAATGAAGACAACATGGTTGTTGAAAGCATTTTTTCGTAATCACAATCGGCAAAAATGACGTTAGGGTTTTTACCGCCCAACTCAAGCGATAGTTTCTTAAACATGGGCGCAGCAACAGAAGCAATATGTTCGCCGGTTTTTGTCCCGCCGGTAAATGAAATAACAGGAATATTTTTGTGTGAAATAATTGAATGACCAACTTTTGCTCCCAATCCATGCACAATATTTAATACGCCCGCAGGTAATCCGGCTTCAATACAAATTTCAGACAATAAGTATGCAGTCATTGGTGTAACCTCAGAAGGTTTTGCCACAACTGTGCAACCTGCAGCTAAAGCGGGCGCAATTTTCCAACTGAAAAGATACAATGGTAAATTCCAAGGAGAAATGCATCCTGCCACACCAACCGGTTGACGCAATGTGTAATTAATCGCTGTGTCTTCCATTGCATGAGCATTAGAAGAATAATGCAAAATGGCTGTGCCATAAAAATGAAAATTACTAGCAGCTCTAGGTATATCCACTGTTTTAGCTAATTTTAATGGCTTACCGTTGTCTTTGCTTTCTGCTTCCGCTAAAAAATCCAACTTACTTTCAATGATGGAAGCAATTTTTACCAGATAAACAGAACGTTTGTCTTTAGATAAATTTGACCATTCAGGAAATGCAGCCTTAGCTGCTTTATAAGCTGCTTCAACGTCCTTTTCATTGCTGTCAGGAATTTGGGAATATACTTTTCCGGTAGCAGGTTCGAAATTGTCGAAATAATTACCATCAATTGGCGCAACTAATTTCCCGCCAATATAATTTTGAATCTTTTTCATGGCTTTTCTTGAAAGCCTAAATGTACTAAAAACTATGCTAAGGGCTTAGTATCTGGCTCTTAAGTTTTTGAAAATTTCTGCCACGGCAGGGCAAATCAGGGTGTTTTTTAAACTTAGGTTCAATAGCTGATGCATTTTCTTTCTGTTAGTGTGTGGATATTCCCTGCAGGCAGTTGGACGAAATTCATAAATCATACAATAGTTCTCAGAATCCAAAAAGGGGCAAGGACTGGACTTTAAAACATAATCGTTATCCTCATCTATTTTCAAATATTGCTCTACAAATTTACCCGGCTTAATTTTTAAAGCTTGAGAAGCCCTCTCGATATCTTTTTCGTAGAATATAGGAGAAGTTGTTTTGCAGCAGTTGGCACATTCAAGGCAATCAATTTTTTCAAAAACTTCATCATGAAGTTCTGAGAATTGTTCGTCAATTTCGTTTGGCTTTTTCTTTTTTAATCGTCTAATGAGGGCTTCGTTTGCAGCTTTGTTCTTTTTGGATTCAGACAATATTTTTTGAATATCCATCAAGAATTATTTGGTGACAAAAACAAACACGTCTTCATCATCTTTTTTCATCAGGTATTTTTCTCTGGCAAATTTTTCAAGACTATGTAAATTGGTCTGAAGCTCATTCAATTCACGTTTATTATTTTCAATTTCTTTCAAATAATAATTTTGCTCATTTTCTAGAGAATGTAATTTCTTAATGGTTTCATATTGTGTATAGAAATCATTCTTATCAAAGAAGAATAACCAAGTCAGTAGAGCAACTACCGTTAAAAAATACTTATTTTTTATTAGCTTTAGTAAAATCATGTAACTTTAATCAAATTTATTGTATTATTAAACTACATCAAGAAATTGCTTAAGGGGTTTATCAAATATGCTTTGTTCATTTTGTCGAGTTTCACATTTTTATTCGGACAGGATTGGAATGGTCCTATGAAATCTGCTCAGAAAAAGCATAAACGAGTAAAGGCAGCATATGATAATAAATACCAAAACCTAAAAACCCAGGTAGTTAAATCCGGACATGTAATGACGGAATATGAAATATATTTGAGAGTTTTTAAGCAGGAAGATGAAGTTGAGGTTTGGCTGAAAGATAAGCAAGATGTTATATATACTCACCTAAAAACATATTCTGTTTGTGCGAAAAGCGGTGACTTGGGTCCGAAAAGAAAAGAAGGTGACGGTCAGGTTCCTGAGGGATTTTATTACATTTCCAGTTTTAATGCTTTTAGCAGTTATCATTTGAGTATGAAGGTGAGTTATCCGAATAAAAGTGATTTAATGAAAGCGAATGGAAAACCGGGTGGAGATATTATGGTGCATGGAGAATGTGTAACAATTGGTTGTATTCCCCTTGAAAATGATCAAATAGAAGAGTTGTATATATTATGTATGGAGGCATTCGACAGAAGAACGAAAGTACATATTGATATTTTTCCTTGCAAAATGACGGATGAAAACATGAAGAAGCTGGAAAAAAATTACGATAAAGAAATAATTGCTTTTTGGAAAACACTGAAGCCTGCTTACGATTATTTTCAGGACAATAAATTTGTTCCGGATATGAAAATTGATAAGAATGGTGATTATTATTTAGTCAAATGAGAACATTTCTGTTGATTTTTGCTGTAACGCTAATTTCGTGCTCGCAAGAAGAAATTCCATCCGACAAAATTCTTTCGGAAGAAAAATTTACGGAAGTTATAAAAGACTTAACTCTGCATGAGGCCATTTTAAGTAACAACCCTTTGTCATTCGAGGGCAATAATATAGATTCCATTTACAACATTAATGTTTTCAAAAAACATGATATTCCAAAATCCTTGTATGATTCGACATTATCTTACTATTCTTCAAAACCGAAGAAGATGAGGGAAATCATGGAAAAGGTTTTGGAGGAAATTAATATTGAAAAAACTGAAGCGTTTAAATAGACAATTTTGTTAATCGTGCAAAATTTTATAAACCATCTCTTTCAATAACTCCCCATTATTCACTCCGGTATTATTGATTCCTTTACTCTTTAAGTCGTATTCTTTTAGATACGAAAAAATATTTCTGAGTTTGTTAGGTGAATAATATCCTGCGGCAGATAAATAATCCTGCACAAAAAAAGGATTAACACCTAAAGCAGAAGCAGCGGCCATTTTACTTTTATCGTGTAATGCATGAACCTTCATCACTTTCGTGAAATAACCATACAGCGTGGCTAGAGTCATTACTGTGGGATGTTCTTTTTCATTTGCAGCAAAATAATTAATGATTCTATTAGATTTTAAAATATCTTTTTTTCCTAAAGCGTTTTGCAATTCAAATACATTAAAGTCCTTACTAATTCCTATGTTTTCTTGAACAATTTCAGGACTTATTTCTGTTCCTTCCTTTAAATTGATAAAAAGTTTGTCAACTTCATTAGCAATCTTGCTTAAATTATTACCCAGAAATTCGGCGATTAAGAAGGATGCTTTTGGATTAATGGTGTGTTTTTTAGATTCAACATAATTAGTAATCCATTTCGGAATTTCGTTATCGTAAAGTGTTTTCGTTTCAAGATACGTCGCAGTTTTGCTAATCGTCTTATATAAAACACTTCGCTTATCGAGTTTTTTGTACTTATAACAAAACACCAAAACAGTAGATTCCAAAGGTGCATTTAAGTAATGTAAGAATGACTGCATGACTGCATCACCGCCGCCCTTAGAATCATCCGTGGTTTTTTTTGAAAGTTCCTTGATGTCTTGCGCTTCCTTTACAATAATAACTTGCTTGTCACTCATCATTGGAAACTGCTTAGCTAAACTTATAATCGAAGCTAAAGGGGTATCCTTCCCATAAACTACGGTCTGATTAAATTCTTTGTCAGCCTCGTCAAGCGCAGTATTTTCAATTAAGTCTGAAATAATATCAATAAAATAAGGTTCATCACCACATAAAAAGTAAACGGGACTAAATATTTTCCTTTTTATGTCTAAAATTATTTTATCTACTTCTTTCAATTCGTGTTCAAGAAACTAAATTTGGTAGTAATGAGCAAAAAATTTTATTCATACATTTAAGCAATTGGAAGTAAGAGTAGATACATATTTATGGGCCATCAGAGTTTTTAAAACCAGGTCAATGGCTTCAAATGCGATAAAGGGCGGCAAAGTTAAGTTAGAGGGCAATGTTGTTAAAGCTTCAAAAATGGTTAAACCAGGTGAAACTTACTCTATAATAATTAATAAAGACCATACTCGAATAATTAAGGTAATCAATTTGATAGATAAAAGGCATTCTTTTCAAATAGCTAAAGAATATTTTGAGGATTTGACACCAATCAAGCCAAAATCAGAAAGATTGGAAGATATGTTTTATAAGGTTGTTGTTAAATCTGAGAAAGGAAGCGGCAGACCAACAAAAAAAGATCGAAGAGATTTAAAGAAAAAAGGGGGATGGTTTTAGCATCCCCCTTTTGTTATTTTGATAAATATTAAACTAAGGCAATATCAAATTGAACAAGGTCAATAAAATCTTGAACTCTTTCATCAACATCTTTTTGAGATAATCCTATCAATCTTTCTGTTCCGAATTTCTCAACTGTAAAACTTGCCATGGCACTTCCGAATATAATAGCACGTTTCATGTTTTCAAAACTGATATCATTAGTTTTAGCAAGATATCCAATAAAGCCACCCGCAAAGCTGTCACCTGCTCCTGTTGGATCAAAGACTTCTTCTAATGGTAATGCCGGCGCAAAGAATACTTCTTTCTCATTAAATAATAATGCGCCATGCTCGCCTTTCTTCACAACCAAAACTTTCGGACCCATTTTCAAGATTTTCTGGGCAGCTTTTACTAATGAATATTCTCCGGATAATTGACGCGCTTCAGAATCATTAATGGTAAGCACGTCAATATGTTTTAAAGTTTCTTTTAAATCATCCATAGCCACATCCATCCAGAAATTCATCGTATCAAGAACAATTAATTTCGGACGATTTGCCATTTGATTAATCACTTTTAACTGAACAGCCGGAACTAAGTTTCCTAACATTAGGAAATCGACATTTTTTCCTGAATCAGGAACAATAGGATCAAATGTTTCCAAAACATTTAATTGAGTTTCAAGCGTATCTCTGGTATTTAAATCGTTATGATACTTGCCACTCCAGAAGAAAGATTTTTCACCTTTCTTAATTTGTAAACCCTCAAGGTTAACCCCTTCATTTTTCAATAAATTCAGGAAGTCATTTGGGAAATCATCACCAATAACAGAAACCAAATGGATATCCTTATTAAAATAAGAAGCGGCTAAGGCAATGTATGAGGCCGCACCCCCAATTATTTTATCTGTTTTCCCAAAAGGGGTTTCAATAGCATCAAATGCAACGGTACCTACAACTAATAAACTCATTCTGAATAGATTTTAAAATTTTAGGCAAATATATTGTTTATTTCGAAATTCTATTTTAGCTTTGCATCCCTAATCAGAAATTCCTCCTTAGCTCAGATGGTTAGAGCACATGACTGTTAATCATGGGGTCCCTGGTTCGAGCCCAGGT
>JBFWYJ010000115.1:0-8897 GCA_050186555.1 Bacteroidia bacterium | reverse complement strand
AAAAGAAATTGCTTGAAATGTATCTGTTAGAGAATAATGAAAAGTATAAAATCATTTTTGAAAATGCAAATTATATTATTATGGTAATAGACTAAAGTTATCGTTTTAGTTCTATAAATACGTCATTTGAAAAACTTACATCATTAAAGAAAATAAATTACCTAAATAAATCCATTTTTGAGGTAATTCATCCTGATGATGAAATACCGCTTAAACGTGCCATAAATAGAGTTAAACAAAACAACAGCAAACTACCTGTTGAAGTCAGGATAAAAAGTATTGGAAATGGCTTTAGTCATTTTGAAGTCACCATTACCAAATTTACGCTATTAAATAAAGATTGGTTCAATATTATTGCAAGAGATATTTCAGAACGAAAGAAAAATGAAAAGCAAATCGCCTTAATGCATGAAAGTATCACGGTAAAAACAGGCTTGTCTTTCTTTTCTGATCTCTGTCAATTCTTTTGCCGAACCTTGAATGTAAAATATGCTTGCATAGGACGAGTAAGTAGAAAAGAGAATACCGTCTACACATTAGCATTTACTGAAAAAGATACTATTAAAGATAATTTTGTATTTCAAATTGAAAACACACCCACCGAGAAAGTAATTAATTTCGAAGGGTTTTCCTATAATGGTAACGTACAGGATGTTTTTAAAAAAGATAAAACACTAAGAGATTTCTCCATCGCCTCGTATTTAGGTTTCCCTATAGTAGACGAAAATTCAGACCCGATTGGCATTGTATCCTTAATGAACGATAAACAAATTGAGAATACTGCATACTGCGAAGAAATTCTGGGTTTAGTTTTTACCCGTATTTCTAATGAAATTTCAAGAATAAATTTTGAGAATAAGTTACAAGAAAGCGAAGCATTCAATAAAGGCGTTCTTTCATCCTTGAATTCTGAAATAGCTGTATTAGACAAGAATGGTAATATTTTAATGGTAAATGATGCCTGGATTAAGTTTGGTAAGGAAAATGGAAAACCGGGGCAAAGAAACGTTGAAAATCATGGCGTTGGCTCAAACTACTTTGAGGTTTGCAAAAAAGCAATTAAAAATGGGGATAAAGACGCGAAAAATGTGTTAGATGGCGTAATTAAAGTGGCTGATGGCCGATTAGGTCAATTTCAATATGAATTTGAATGTAGCTCACCTGAAGAAAAACGTTTTTTTCTAATGACGGCCAATTTATTTAAAGGTGCTGAATCCAGGGTGGTTTTAAGGTATATTAATATAACTGAACGTAAAATAAATGAAAGTAAGTTAGAGAACAGCGAAAAAAAATACCGGTTGCTTGTAGAAAATTCAAAGGAATTAATTTTTAGCATGGACAAATCCGGTGATATTTCCTTTGCTAATGAAGCCTTTTTTCAAGCATTGAATCTAAATGCAAGTACAAAAGTAAATCTATTTGACTTTTTGCATTCAAGGAAAACAGTAATTACGAGTTTGTTTTCTGTGAATAAAGAACGAGATAGTAAAGAATTACTGCAATTCGAATTAAAAACAATGGACGATACCATTGTCTATTTAGAAGGCGTAATTCACGTCCCAATTATAGAAAATAAAGTTACCGAAATTCAATTTTACATGACGGATCGGACACAATTAAGATTGGCAGAAATTGAGTTACAAAAAAGTCAGAAAGATTATAAAACGGTCGTACAAAATTTGAACGATGCGGTAGTCTTAAAAAACAAGAATTCTGAAATACTCTTCTTTAACACTTCATATCAAAAAATGATAAAAGAGCAGGATGAGAACAACATCAATAAAAAAAATTGGTTTGACTTTGTTGCGGATGGATGGAAATATGAAATTAAAAAAGAATACGATGATTTATATAAAAGCGATATACATGACAAAACTATAGAATATGAAGGGCTAAAATCAGACAATACTTCCTTTTGGATTGAGGAAAAAATTTCGACAATAATGGATGAATCTGGTAATTTGATTGGTACTTTATCGGTAATTCGTGACATTAGTGAAATTAAAAAACAAGACCTGCAATTAAAGAAAGTAGTTAAAGATTTAAATAACCGATACAATGAAATGCAACAATTTAATTATATCATTTCTCATAACTTACGAGCGCCTATTTCCAATATTTTGGGATTAGTTAATATATTATCTAATCAATCGACAGACGATAATGAGTTAAAGATTTATATTGAGTATTTAAAAAATTCGGCTACGAAAATTGATGAAGTAATAAAAGATCTTAATTTAATCCTTAATACAAAAAAAAGTTTGGATGTTGAAAGAGAGTCTGTTAATATAAAGCTGGCAATAGAAGGTATTATAGGCATATTCCAAGCGCAAATCAACACTATAAAAGCGGATATAAAATTTACCATAACGAATGAAATATCAAAATTCTACACCATAAAAAGTTATTTTGAAAGCATCATCTATAACCTACTTTCTAACGCGATAAAATACCGCTCAAATAAGAGAAAATTGATTATTACTATAGATGTATTTCAAAAAGATAATGACCTGGTAATTATTGTTAGAGACAATGGACTTGGTATTGATTTGGAGAAAAATAAGCACAGTCTGTTCGGATTATATAAACGTTTTAACAATTCGGTAGAAGGTAAAGGATTAGGTTTGCATATGACAAAAAATCAAATTGAAGCCTTAGGTGGAACAATTTCAGTTGAAAGTCAAGAAGATAAAGGCGTTACGTTTACAATTCAATTGCCACTTAAAAGAATAAACATGTAAGAAAATTACAGTTTTTGTGCTAGAATTAATACTTGATTATTTATACCTTGAGAACGGATAATCTAATTTCTAAATGTTAAAATTAAAAGACATTATTACTAAGCTTGACGACAGTACTTACAATGATTTGAAATTGCAATTCGAAGACAGCAAGGGTAAAAATTTTAGATTTTTGATTGAATCATACAGGCTCAATCTTCTGTCTGATGATGCAATAATGAGTAAACTGGAAATAACAAAGAATTCATTTTATGTTTTGAAATCACGGTTATACGATAAAATTCAAAACAAATTAAACGATGAAATAGATGTAAAAAGTGAAGAAATTTCTGAGGCTATTTCAGAACTTAAAAACATTTGTTTAAAAGAGCCACGTGAAATTGCAATCGCAAAATTAATGAACGCAGAAGAAGAACTGATAAAACATAATCTTTACAAGGAACTAGTTTATTTATACAGCCTTTTTAAAAAAGTTTATTTATTTTCTAATAAATACTACTATTATTCACAACAGTACAATAAGTACACTGCATATAATATTGCTATAGAAAAGCAAATTGACCTGCTGAATGACTTTAACGTAAGGTTAAATAATTATCTGTTTGCAAAAAACACAAATTCAATTGTAGAACTGGAGTTTATATTCAAAGAAACTGAAGAGTATTTCAAGTATAACAAAAACCCTCAGAGCAAAATAATTCAAACATTAATCGCTTGTCAGCTTAATGTTTTTTGCGACAAGTTACCTGATTTAGATGTTCAAGAAACAATTGATGAAACATTAATTGTGGTAGAGAATTTACCAAACTCAACTGATTTTAAGAAATGTGCGCTCATTTTGAAATTTATCTTGTTTGAACATTATATTAAAACAGACCAAGTTGCCAGTGCCGGAAAACTGTATTTTGAACTTGAAGCAAACCGAAACCAATTGCTCTTGTCAAATTTCATGGCATGTACTTCCAGATATTTGTTGACTAAAATTATTTATTTACAAAAGACGAATAATATTCCGGAAATACTTTCCATTATTCAGCTTAAATACAATTTAGACCCGTTTGATAGCTATTCTGAAGTAAGATTTCTGATGATGAAAGCCATAGTGGCAATATATAAAGAAGATTATAAGAGTTCTCTGGCATTCTTGAATAAAATAATTCTATCAAACAGTTTCAAAGATTTAATTTATATAAACTCTGAAATTAGAATTTTGATGATTTATTGCTACATCAATATTGAAAGTCATAACTCTGCAGACAGTTTGTTTAAAAACCTTAACAGAAAACTAAGAAGTGAACCACATCTTGATAAATATAGTTGCTTATTGAAATATTTGAATAGAGTTGTTAGAGACAGAGAATTAAATCCTAACATCAAAAAGCAAATGGATTTATTCAAGTTATTTATACTCGAGAATAAAGAAAATGGATACTTGGCAAGTTGGTTAATACATATAATTCAGCTTAAATACGAACAAAACAAAGGACACATATCACTATGAAAATTAAATCTCAAAAATACGAGTATACAAATGTAATGCTGATTGATGATGATGAATTAGCAAACTTCATTAATCAAAAAATGTTAGAATCAGTAAATTTTTCAAAAAATATTTACGTAAACACAAGCGCAAAAAGCGCACTTGAGTTTATAGCGAATGTTGAAAATTTGAAGGAAAGCGGTAAGGCAATGCTACCGGAAGTAATTTTTATTGATCTTAATATGCCATTGATGGACGGGTTTCAGTTTATTGAGGTTTTAAAGGAAAAGCATCAAGAAATTATTAAAAAAAGTAAATTAATAGTATTAACATCTTCGCTGTTTGAACAAGACCATGTGAAAGCCAAAGAAATTCTTCCTTCCATTATGTTTTATACCAAGCCTCTCAGTGCTGACATGTTAAAATCACTAATGCAGGATTAAGACGCATCATTAAGCAGCCATTTTAATGCCTCATACTCGCTTACGAAAAGCTTAGTAGGCACTTTTGGTTTATTAATCTTTATGTAAAAATCTACCAATATGCGCTGTGCTATTGAACTTATTACAATGGCTTCCTTTGAAGAAAATATTGTACCTATTTCAGTTGCTCTGAATTCTCTCGCCTCTTTTGATATTGTGGTGTACTTTCCCATTATTATCAATGTCTTTTTTTTACGCAATCCAATTCCCTCCATAGCATGTAGTACTTCTTCTAAATGCTTTACTTCATAGTGAAAATTATCATTGTTTCTAACAATTAACAAATCATTATCATATAGGTTTAATTGTGTGTGTTCAAATTCAATTGAATCAACTAATCTGATATTATCAGGTAAAACTATTATGGATGAACTATACATTTGCACTCTACTATCAAATTGTTTTGTTTCAACAATTAAATTATTCTATAGGAAACTGTCAAGGATTGTTATTCGCTAAGCAGGTAAACAACCAGTATCAAAATAAATGTTAGAAATATTTCAATTAACCTTTTCATCTTCGCTGAATTATTCGAATTAACAATTTCCTTTTACCAAATCGTTTTTATGCACATAATACATCGCTACATCTGCTACTTTCATCTGGGTTGTATTGTCAACTGATAAATCTTTGCTTTTTACATTATTGGCCTTATTAAGTGCAACCCCATCAAGATTCTGTTGTGGAATTTCAATTGAAGTCAAGTAATTATCTGTATAAGCGTCCTTTGCCTCCAAAGTACCCGTAAGGGAATTGAACACAACATGTCCTACCGGAAATTCAAGATTTTCTCGATTGTATATCCTCCCCTCTTCTGTACTTATCATTCCCGTTTCAAAGTAGAAACTGTTGTCTTTAATACTCTCTGATTTATGAACCTCAGTATTAAAGCTGATCATTAATGGCATAAACCCTTCTCTTTCTACTTTTATAGTATACCATACATTCTTTTGTAAAATAAACTCAAATTGCCTATCCCACTTCTTTTCCACAGTAATGACAGGCGTGTTTTCATTGTATAAAGTTATTTTACAGGTTTTTTCAGTACTTGTTCCCGAATTATTGATTCGCCCGTTAATAACAAATGTAGTTTTGTCTGATGGGTTATTTGATGCCATAGAAGTTGACATTAATACTACTGTGGTTACTACCGCTGCGATGTTTTTTACTAAGTTTTTCATAATCTATTATTTTATTTGTTTTCTTATTTTGTTAACACAAAGTTCTATCGTTAACCGTCGAATTGAAAACCTTACAAGTATTTATAATTACAGATGTAAGAAAATTGATAAAATATTATCCTTAACGAATAATTTGTTAAATAACAAATCGGCTGAAACGCTTATTAGATAAGGATTTGCTTAAAATGTTGCCAAAAATTAAATATTAAAGTGTAGTTAGAATAACTCGTCACTTACATGGTCCAAAAATATTACAATGGAGCTTAATTAATGGTTGATGGGAATATATGAATACCACATCAAAAGTGAGTAAACTTTCTATTACAATAAAATCTGGCTTTGTAACTGTAATTAAAGGAAGAAAGTTAATGCTTTTAGAAATTTGAAACTTTAGTGAAGCCTTAACTATAGTGGTAACTCAATGATAAACCTGGTGCCTTTGTCAACCTCGCTCTGAACATCTATTGTTCCTCCAAGTGATTTAACCTGAGTCTTAACCATAAACAATCCCATGCCCTTGCCTTCTTCATTAAAATTAAATTTCTTATATAAACCGAAAAGATCGCTACCATATTTCTTCATATCAATACCTATTCCATTGTCCTCAAAAATCAGAACTACTTTATTCTCTTTTAACTCTGACTTAATGAAAATTTCAGGAGAAATATTTGGTTTACAGTACTTAATACTGTTTGTAATAAGATTTAAAAAAATGCTGTGTAGAAACGGCTGGTTAGACTTAATTTCAGACTTTATGCTAAAATCAAAAGTTATTTTTGCAGCTTTAGACATAATTAGCTCTGATAAGTCTCCTTTTACTACATTTACGAGTGCATTTAAATTTATTTTGGCTTTTGATTGCTGCAACTGTTTCTTAAGGTTTAGAATTTCATTAAGGTCTTTTACAATAGTATCAAGTTTTGATGCCCATTCTCTCATGCCCTGAACAGCCTTTTGCTCCTCCTCTCTTGATAAATTATACTCCAGTAACTTACTCAAACCCAATATTGTTGAAAGTGGAGATCTTATATTATGTGAAAGAATAAAATTAAACTGTTCAAGTTCGGTGTTGCGTTGAATTAAATCGTTCAACATTTTCTCCCTCTCTAATTCTAACAATTTCATTTTTGTGATATCAATTCCGGCATGACACAAGCCAATTACTCTATCATTGCTCTTGATTGGCGACAAGGTAACATAAATATACCTTGGCTTATCCTCAACCATGTACATTGACTCGTATCTGACAGTTTCTTCGCCTTCAATCACCTTGTCACAATACTCTTTTATTAATTTACGGTTGTTCTCAGGTAACAAGTCAATAAACACATCTCCTTTCTTTATCTCTGCACTTGAAATGTCTTTAATTCCCTCGTTTAAGTAATAATTGTAGTCTAAAACCTTGTACTTTCTATCTAGTAATAGATAAGATACATCTGAATTATCGAAAATAGAGCGAATGTTTGCTTCGGAACGAATCAAATCCTTAATCATTTTTTTCTGTTTGGTAATATCCACCATTGTTCCAATGATGGCAATTTCCCCATCAATAATAGTAACAGATCCATGAACCTCAAGCCAAATAACCTCCTTGTTCTTCTTAATTCCTCTGAACTCACATCGTCCACTATCCAATTCTTCACCATAATCAGAACGAAGACACTCAAAGACAAGTTTCACGTCATCCTTATGAATAAATTCTCTTAAATCACATGATAATAGCTCGTCTTCTGTATAACCTGAAATATTTAACATGGTGGGATTAACATGAACGAATTTTTCATTTTTAATAATATACACCCCTACAGGTGCTTTTTCTACTAGATTCTTAAACTTTAGATTTGATTCTACTTTACCGGATACATTCTCTATTTGCGCAACAAAATAAGGCGCTTTGCCGTTGTTACTTCTTACCAGAGTAACATTTAAATTAATCCATACTACGGCACCATTTTTATGGATGTATCTTTTTTCAAGCCTGAAACTACTTTCTGCCCCCTCAGAAGCAAGCATAAGGTTGTGTCTATCTTTTTCTTGATCATCAGGATGCGTAATATCAATAAAATTCATGCCTAAAAGTTCATTTTCACTATAGCCAACCATTTCACATAAACTTTTATTAACTTTTAACCATATACCATCCAATGATAACAACCCCATGCCAATTGCTGCATTTTCAAATGCACTTCTAAATCTATATTCACTGTCTAAAAGAATCTGCTTCTGCGTTAACTTATCCAAATAAATTGTAATCGTGTCAATAATATTATTCAAAAGATACCTTTCCTCTTTTAAAAAAGGGCCTTCAAATTCATGTGGGAAATCGTCTAAATAAACAACTTCTATCTTTAATATTTTTCCGTCTAAAAGAGTGTTAGATGCGTCGAGTTTCCATTTACTCGCTTTGTATAATTCACTTGTATACTCGTATCTATCCCATACTATCTTTACTCCGCAAGAATTAGAGTACTGCCAACCGCCCGGTAATAATTCGGCTACAGATTGAAAAAAACTTTCAGAAGATTCTGCCTCTTTCTTTAGCAATTCATTTAAACTGGAAATTATCGTTAATTCTTTTACCCTTTCCTGAAGTTGCTTCTGTTGAAACCTAATCTCTCTTTTCAGTTTAATTGGTTCTTTAAGTTTGCTAAATGCAAATAAAGACATTATCAGGGAAACCAAAGCTCCAACAATTGAATATAAATATGGGAAAGATGTGAAAAAGTGCTCATTGCCATACTTCACTATCAGTTCCCAATTTCCCTCAGGTATTTGATGAATAA
This sequence comes from Bacteroidia bacterium, assembly GCA_050186555.1. Lineage (GTDB taxonomy): Bacteria > Bacteroidota > Bacteroidia > B-17B0 > Aurantibacillaceae > Aurantibacillus. The sequence continues at coordinate 230 of JBFWYJ010000115.1, read as the reverse complement.
TTTCATCGCTATTCTCACTTGCTTTCGTATCACCTAAACAATACGTAGATGTATCTCCGGTAAAATTCGTTTTCTTGAGCGAAATATAATAATTTCCATTCCGCTTCATATAAGCAGTCATCTCACGTTTAATTCTTTCAAGCTTCGTTAAAACGCCTGATATACCTATCAACGAATCATTCCTAATAACAGGTATTAATGCCCATATCCCTTCACCCCCAATATCAAGT
>JBFWYJ010000114.1:0-8900 GCA_050186555.1 Bacteroidia bacterium | reverse complement strand
GCCTCTATTAATAGGAGGTGCAACAACTTCTAGAGTTCATACCGCAGTTAAAATTGCGCCTGTTTATTCAGGTGCAGTTGTGCACGTTAATGATGCAAGTAAATCAGTGCCTGTTTCAGGAAGTTTGTTGTCTAAAGATTTAAAGTCAGGTTTTCTAAATGAATTAAAAATCGAATACGACAGATTGCGTGAACAAAATAAAAACGCGCAATCACAAAAGAAATTCATTTCATTAGAAGAAGCACGTAAAAACAAATTTCCTGTAAACTGGAGTCAGGCTAAAATACACACGCCAAAAAAACCGGGCACAACCGTATTTAAAAACTTTGATTTATCAGAAATTGTACGGTATATTGACTGGACACCGTTCTTTCATAGCTGGGAGTTGAAAGGCTCTTACCCGAAAATTTTATCAGACCCGGAAAGAGGAATAGAAGCCAAAAAATTATTTGATGATGCACAGAAAATGCTTGAACAAATTATTAGTGAAAATTGGCTGGAGGCAAGGGCTGTTGTTGGAATTTACCCCGCTAATTCCAATTTGAATGATGACATAGAAGTACTGGACGAAACCGGGAATATAAAATGTTTGTTTCATACCATCCGACAACAAACAAAAAAACCGGCCGGACAATACAACGTCGCTCTCTCAGATTTCATAAAGCCGACTACAGAAAAGACAGGCACAGACTATTTAGGCGTATTTGCTTTAAGTGCAGGCTTTGGCATTGACGAGCATGTAAAAAGATTCGAAGCTAACCATGATGATTATAATGCCATATTATTAAAAGCATTAGCAGACAGATTAGCAGAAGCATTTGCCGAATTGATGCACGAAAAAGTGAGAAAAGAAATTTGGGGCTATGATGCTAATGAGAAATTATCTAACCAAGAACTTATAAATGAAAAATATATTGGTATACGTCCAGCCCCGGGTTACCCGGCTCAACCTGATCATACAGAAAAGGAAACTATTTGGAAATTGCTGGACGTAGAAAATCAAATTGGCATGACACTAACTGAAAGCCTGGCAATGATTCCTACAGCGGCGGTTAGCGGCTTGTATTTTGCCAATAACGCTTCGCATTATTTTGGAGTAGGAAAAATAAATAAAGACCAGGTTGAAGATTATGCAAAAAGAAAACAAAAAGCCAATGAAGTAATGGAAAGATGGTTGGGCACAGTTTTGGCTTATTAAATTATGTGTTATGAGTAAAGAAGTAAATCGAAAAAGCAACAAACCTATTCTCCCTAAAACAGGCATGAGGTACTCTGATGTGAACCAAATAATAGAGGATGCATTTGCAAGTTTTGGCATCAAAGCGAATCATGTAGATAACTATCAGCCTCAAGATAATGTCATCAAGGTAACTTTTTTTAAGAAAAAGAAATAACGATATTAAAAAAATCTTGAATAGTCAAAACAGGCATACTGCCTGTTTTTTTATTTTAAAAAAGTAATATCTTAGATGATATAAAAAAAGGCGACCCGCAAAGGCCACCTTAAATGTTTTCACAACGGAATAATCCTTATTGTGAATTGCTTCAAATTGTAATACAAATATAAACAAAATACTATATGAAAAAAATATTGGGATTGGACTTAGGAACTACTTCAATTGGTTGGGCTCTAGTAAATGAGGCTGAGAATAGTCAAGAAAAATCATCAATCACTAAATTAGGTGTAAGGGTAAATCCACTTACAGTCGACGAACAACAAAATTTCGAAAAAGGAAAAAGCATTACAACCAATGCCGACAGGACATTAAAACGTAGTATGCGCCGTAATTTGCAACGATATAAACTTCGTCGTGAAAATTTGATTGAAATTTTGAAAGAAAATAAATTTATCGGTGACGAAAGCATTCTATCAGAAAATGGCAATTACACTACTTTTGAAACCTATCGATTAAGAGCCAAAGCAGTTGCCGAAGAAATTACTTTAGAAGAATTCGCCCGTGTGTTGCTAATGATTAACAAAAAACGGGGGTATAAAAGTAGTCGCAAAGCCAAAGGAACAGAAGATGGTGCTCTAATTGATGGAATGGAAATTGCAAAATATTTGTACAACGAAAATTTAACCCCTGGTCAATTCTGTTTGCAACTGATAGATGCAAATAAAAAATATTTGCCTGATTTTTATCGTTCCGATCTACAAGCGGAATTTGATAAAATTTGGAACAAACAAAAAGAGTTTTACTCTAATATATTATCCGAGGAGCTTAAAGAAAATTTGCGAAGTAAAAACGAAAGGACGACTTGGGCAATCTGCGAAAAACCTTTTAAAATTGTAGGGATAAAACGTGAAACTAAAGGAGAAGAACTGAAAAAAGAAAACTTTATTTGGCGCGTAAAAGCACTTTCCGAAAAATTGGATTTAGAACAGTTGGTGGTTGTATTGCAGAAAATAAATGGACAACTTAATAATTCAAGCGGTTATTTAGGAGCAATCAGTGACAGAAGCAAAGAACTCTACTTTAATAAACAAACTGTTGGGCAATATCAAATGAATGTTTTAGACAAAAACCCCAATGCGAGTTTGCGAAATATGGTTTTCTATCGTCAGGATTATTTAGATGAGTTTAATGCTATTTGGGACGAGCAAGCAAAACATCATAAAGCATTAACGGAAGATTTAAAAAAAGAAATTCGTGATGTAATTATTTTTTACCAACGTCGTTTAAAATCGCAAAAAGGGTTAATCAGTTTTTGCGAATTTGAAAGTAAACGAATTGAAGTTGAAATAGATGGTAAAAAGAAAATAAAAACAATTGGAATGAGGGTTATTCCACGCTCGTCACCACTGTTTCAAGAGTTTAAAATTTGGCAAGTTTTAAACAACATTGAAGTGTATGGCAAAGGAAAAAAGAGCCGAAGAAACACCAAGGAAAAACAAATTACTACCGAAATAACTGAAAAGGAAAGACGAGCACTGTTTCAAGAAGAGAAAGAATTATTAGCAAAAGAACTCTCTATAAAAGAAAAATTAACAAAAGGAGAAGTCTTGAAATTATTGTTTGACAATCCGACGGAGTTAGATGTTAATTTTAAAGAAATTCAAGGAAACCTCACTCAAGCCAAACTATTCGAAGCCTATACAAAAATAGTTGAACTATCCGGACACGAATCAAATTTTAAACAACCTGCAGAAGAGACTTTAAACGATGTTTCAAACATTTTTAAGGCGCTTAACTATAACACTGATATTTTACATTTTGATACAAGCAAAAATTTAGACGAACAAAAGTCTTATATGCTTTGGCATTTGTTGTATTCGTTTGAAGGTGATAAATCAAATACAGGAATTGAAAACCTTATTAATAAGCTGAAGAACGATTTTGGTTTTGATAAAGAAGCTGCAGCCATTCTTGCCAACGTAACTTTTCAAGGCGATTACGGAAATCTTTCTGCCAAAGCTATTCGTAAAATTTTACCTCATTTGAAAGAGGGAAATCAATTTGATTTAGCTTGCGAATACGCAGGTTATCGTCATTCCAAATCATCTTTAACCAGAGCCGAATTAGATAACAAAGTTTTGAAAGACCGTTTGGACATTCTGCCTAAAAATTCATTGCGAAATCCTGTAGTTGAGAAAATCCTCAACCAAATGATTAACGTAATTAATACAATAATTGACACTTATGGTAAGCCTGATGAAATACGTATTGAGCTGGCACGAGAATTGAAAAAGAATGCGAAACAACGCGAAGAATTGACCAAATCAATTGATGCGAATACAAAATTGCACGAAGAAATTAAAACCAAACTGAGAAAAGAATTTGGCTTGTCTCACGTAAGCCGCAATGATGTCATTCGCTATAAGTTATATGAAGAATTAAAAGATAATAATTACAAAACCCTTTATTCCAATACCTACATTGAACCAGGTAAATTATTCAGTAAAGAGTTTGATATTGAGCATATTATTCCACAATCGCGCTTATTTGATGACTCCTTTTCAAACAAAACTCTTGAATTAAGAAGTGTTAATATTGAAAAAGGAAATAAAACAGCATATGATTATGTGAGAGAAAAATTCGGAGAAAGTGGCCTGCAAGACTATTTAAATAGACTTGAAATGTTGTTTAAAAATGATGACAAAAAGAAAACCAAATTCAAAAAATTAAAAATGTCGGAAAATGAAATTCCCGATGGTTTTATTAATCGTGATTTGGGAAATACGCAATACATAGCCAAGTATGCCAAGACCATGTTAGAAGACTTGACGAAATTTGTTGTAAGCACAACGGGAAGTATTACCGAACGTTTAAGGGAAGATTGGCAATTGGTTGATGTTATGAAGGAATTGAATTGGGAAAAATATCATGCCTTAGGACTAACCAACGAATTTAAGAATAGAGATGGACGAGTAATTAGAAGAATAAAAGATTGGACAAAACGGAATGATCATCGACATCACGCAATGGATGCCCTTACGGTTGCATTTTCAAAACGACAATATATTCAATACCTCAACAATTTGAATGCAAAGAGTGATAAAGGTTCCGAAATATACGGTATTGAGCAAAAAGAATTGTATCGTAATGAAAACGGAAAACTATTGTTTAAGCCGCCATTTGAAATACAGGAATTTCGAATTGAGGCCAAAAAACATTTAGAAAATACTTTGATTTCCATTAAAGCAAAAAATAAAGTAGTTACACAAAATATTAACACCACAAAAAAGAAAAACGGTACAAATAAAAAAATGCAATTGACACCACGTGGACAATTGCACTTGGAAACCATTTATGGAAGTCAAAAAAAACATGAAGTAAAAGAAGAAAAAGTTGGCGCAAATTTTACTGAAGAAAAGATTTTAACCGTTACAAACCAAAAATACAAAAATGCTTTATTGCAACGTTTGCAGGAGTTTAAGGGCGATGCCAAGATAGCCTTTACAGGAAAAAATGCGCTTATAAAAAATCCGATATATATAAATGAAGCGAAAACATTTGCAGTTCCTGAAAAAGTAAAAACAGTTGTTCTGGAAACCACCTATAAGATTCGCAAAGAAATTTCACCTGATTTAAAATTGGACAAAGTAATTGATGTTGGCGTTAGGAAAGTATTAGAAAATCGCTTAGCAGAATTTAATGGTGATGCCAAAAAAGCCTTTGGAAATCTTGAAGAAAATCCAATTTGGCTAAATAAAGAAAAAGGTATTGCAATTAAACGAGTTACCATTTCGGGTATAAGTAATGCAGAAGCGCTTCACAGTAAAAAAGACAAGAACGGAAAATTAATATTAGATGAAAATGGAAACAAGCAAGCCGTAGATTTTGTAAATACCGGCAATAATCACCATGTTGCTGTCTACAAGGATGCGGAAGGAAACTTACAAGAAAATGTGGTTTCATTTTATGAAGCAGTTAATCGAAGAAATGCCGGCTTACCTATTATTGATAAAGACTATAAAACAAAAGAAGGTTGGCAGTTTTTGTTTAGTATGAAGCAAAACGAATATTTTGTGTTTCCAAATGATAAAACAGGATTTAATCCGAAAGAAATTGATTTACTAAATCCTGATAATTATGCGTTGATAAGTCCGAATTTGTTTAGGGTGCAGAAGCTATCCACTAGAAACTATGTTTTTAATCATCATTTAGAGACTACTGCCGTAACAGGAGATACTCTAAAGAACAAAAAAGGCTTATCCAGTATTGCATATTACTTTTTGCAAACTCCAAATAAACTAGAACATATTATAAAAATTCGCATCAACCATATCGGGCAAATTGTTGGAATTGGGGAATATTAGGAAATATTTAAGTGAACTAGCATCGGTAACTTCGACTCCGCTCAGTTTCCGAGGTGATGCTAAGTCATCGTTGCTAGTAGTAAAGGTTTTTTTTGTGGGAAAGTTAAAATAGAATTCACGGGTGGTTGAGCGGAGTCGAAACCACCATAAAATGCTATCATGTCTAAAGGATATATGTACATATTAAAATGCTCGGACGATTCTTTCTACACCGGAAGTACATTTGATTTGGAATTACGCTTTAGACAACACCAATCGGGACATGGGGCAAACCATACCAAAAAAAGATTGCCTGTAACATTAATCTACTTTGAAGAATTTAATAGAATTGATGAAGCGTTTTATAGAGAAAAACAAGTACAGGGTTGGAGCAGAAAGAAAAAAGAGGCTCTGATAAAGGGTCAATCTGAAAAATTAAAAGAAGCGGCAGAATGTATTAATAGCTCTCATTATAAAAACAAACCCAATGATTAAACGAACCTTATATTTCGGCAACCCTGCTAACTTAAGACTAAAAGACAGTCAATTGGCTATTTCAAGTGTTGTTGAAGGGGAAGAAAAAAAAGCTACCGTGCCTGTAGAAGATATTGGCGTAATGGTGATAGATAATCCTCAAATTACACTTAGTAGTGGTTTATTACAGGCTTTACAGGAAAACAATGTTGCAGTTATTACTTGTGACTACCGTCACATGCCTCAGAGTTTGCTATTGCCAATTGAAGGTCACAGCACGCAGCAAGAACGCTATGAAGCACAATTAAATGCAAGCGAGCCATTAAAAAAACAGTTATGGGCGCAAACTGTAACACAAAAAATAAAAAATCAGGCTGCTGCTCTTGAAGAACTGAACATAAAGCCGGATTATTTAATACCAATATACAAAAACGTAAAAAGTGGAGACTCTGACAACTGCGAAGCAACCGCTGCTGTATATTACTGGCAAAATATTTTCCGTCATATTAATGGTTTTGTTAGGCACAGAGAAGGACCACCTCCAAACAATTTTTTAAATTATGGTTATGCCATACTAAGAGCAACAATGGCAAGAAGTATTGTAGGAGCCGGTCTATTGCCAACACTGGGGATTTTTCATCGAAATAGGTATAATGCATTTTGTCTGGCCGACGACCTAATGGAACCATACAGACCCTATGTAGATGAAATAGTCTATCAAATGGTTGAAGAATTTGGTCCGGTAAAGGAATTAAACAAAGAGCATAAAGCCATCTTATTAAAAATTCCCGCAATAGATGTAAATATTGATAAAGAAAAAAGTCCTCTTTTAGTTGCCACTCAACGTACAGCCGTGAGTTTGGTTAAGTGCTATGACGGTAACCAAAGGAGACTTTTGTATCCGGAATTTAACACTTAATGATTTTCCTCTTCCTATAGAGGCTGAAATAAAATAATATGAACGTCAGGACTGAAAGATTAAACGCTTACAGGGTTATGTGGACATTAGTAATGTATGACTTACCAACTGAGACCAAAAAAGAACGAAAAGAAGCTTCTTTGTTTCGAAAGAGGTTAATGCAGGATGGTTTTACCATGTTTCAATTTAGTATGTATGTTCGTCATAGCGCGAGCTCAGAAAATGCAGATGTACACAAAAGAAGAGTTAAAAACATGTTGCCTGAACTTGGTAAAGTTGGAATTATTCAAATTACCGATAAACAATTCGGGCAAATGGAAATATTTTTTGGCGCTAAAAAACAAGATGCTATACCTGTACCTCAACAACTTGAATTATTCTGAAAATATAATTACCCCTATCGAAAATGCATAGGATGAGATACATCCATGACTATTTAAAATAAAAAAACCTGCATTACGCAGGTAATTTCAACTGAAAACGTTCACTTTTTTCATTCTGAAAATTACTTATAACCCCTGTAAACACTAAGGTTTTTACCTTATATGTTGTTATCAGTAAGTCAAAGATACAATTTGAAAGCAATTCACAACATTCTAACAACAGTAGCTATTTTTATTATAGTTGTTATCAGTAAGTCAAAGATACAATTTGAAAGCAATTCACAACATTATACACTCGGGACAAGCCGGGGATAGAGTTGTTATCAGTAAGTCAAAGATACAATTTGAAAGCAATTCACAACGATGAGCAATTTTAAAACAATAGGAAAAGGTTGTTATCAGTAAGTCAAAGATACAATTTGAAAGCAATTCACAACAGGTTTTTTTGGCTTTCTTCCATTTTTTAGTTTGTTATCAGTAAGTCAAAGATACAATTTGAAATCAATTCACAACTAAAGGTAAAAAGCAAACAACAATAGCCGAGTTGTTATCAGTAAGTCAAAGATACAATTTGAAAGCAATTCACAACTTACCGGCAATTATAGCAATGGCAGTAGTGGTTGTTATCAGTAAGTCAAAGATACAATTTGAAAGCAATTCACAACTTAGCAATTCCTTTGTCTTCTGTATCTAAGTTGTTATCAGTAAGTCAAAGATACAATTTGAAAGCAATTCACAACTATCTGTCGTAAAGTTTAAAACCCCAACTTGTTGTTATCAGTAAGTCAAAGATACAATTTGAAAGCAATTCACAACAACCTCAATGTAAAAAGGATTGTTGTTTTTGTTGTTATCAGTAAGTCAAAGATACAATTTGAAAGCAATTCACAACCAATCAAATATTTACGTTGCAATGGCTCAAGTTGTTATCAGTAAGTCAAAGATACAATTTGAAAGCAATTCACAACTAGTGCCTTGACATTATAACAGGCTTTTTCGTTGTTATCAGTAAGTCAAAGATACAATTTGAAAGCAATTCACAACAATGGCAATGATTAAACTTTTGTAAATAGTGTTGTTATCAGTAAGTCAAAGATACAATTTGAAAGCAATTCACAACACGAAAGTAAATAGGTTCGATACCGCTACAGTTGTTATCAGTAAGTCAAAGATACAATTTGAAAGCAATTCACAACTTAAAACTCCACCACCTATTAAGAAAAAATGTTGTTATCAGTAAGTCAAAGATACAATTTGAAAGCAATTCACAACCAATCGTATAGCTTTATTACGTCAATAAAGTTGTTATCAGTAAGTCAAAGATACAATTTGAAAGCAATTCACAACTAGGCACCGCCGAAAATCAAACCGGAGTTTGTTGTTA
>JBFWYJ010000113.1:0-8914 GCA_050186555.1 Bacteroidia bacterium | reverse complement strand
CGCCGCGTAGAAAAACGAAAATATTACAATTTATGGCGACGGTAGTCAAACAAGAACATTTACTTACATCGATGATAATATTGATACCATTATAAAAATATTTAATGATAAATTGGTTGTAAATGACGTTATAAACCTTGGTAATGACACACTGACAACTATTAAAGAATTAGCAGAATTAATTATTAAAGAAACAAATTCGAGTTCTAAAATTATTAATCTGCCGCCACTGGCAGATGGTGATATGACCAGAAGACAACCGGACAACAAGGCAATGAAAACCATTCTGAGCAGGCCATTAATTGAAATCCAAGATGGTATAAAGCGATTATTGAACAGTGATGCATTTAAAGAAACTATTGCTTAATTAAATGTGTGGTATCAATGGAATAATAAGTTCTAAAATTCAAGGCGATGTCTTAAAAACATCTATTAATAAGATGAATGACGCTCTTGCGCATCGCGGCCCGGATAATGCAGGCAGCTTCTTTACCCAAAATGTAATACTTGGACACAGAAGGCTTTCGATTATTGATTTAAATGAAGAAAGCAATCAACCTTTTAAATCAACAGATGGAAAATTCGTAATTGTTTTTAACGGAGAAATTTACAACTACAAAGAATTAAAACTTGAATTACAAAGATCTTCTATTGGGTCAAATCACCTACCTTACTTTTTTCAAACACAATCAGACACTGAAGTTCTCTTAGCTGCATATATCCGTTGGGGAGAAAAATGCCTGGATTTTCTAAATGGCTTGTTTGCATTTGCAATCTATGACTTAGAAAAAAACGAAACATTTATAGCAAGAGATAAACTAGGTGTTAAACCTTTGTACTACCATTATAGCGATGACGTTTTTATTTTTTCCAGTGAGGTTAGAGCCATAATAAAAAGTGGCATCAAGGCTTTTAAATTGAACGAAAACAGTTTGGCGGAATACATCCAATATCAAACTGTACATACTCCTAATACAATAGTTCAAGGGATTAGAATGCTAAAAGCCGGGCATTACATTTTAGTGAAAAATGGGGAAGCTAAAATAAAAGAATATTGGAAGGCTAGTGATTATATTAAATCCAAAAATGATTACAGTAAAGAATACATTAATCAAAATATTCATGAGCTTTTATATAACAGTATCAGCAGAAGATTAAATTCAGATGTACCTTTTGGTGCTTTCTTATCTGGTGGTATTGATTCCAGTATTGTTGTTGGTTATATGTCAAAAATATTAAACCAGCCGGTTGATACTTTTACTGTAACGTTTGATGAAAGCGAATTCTCTGAGGCGAAATACGCTAAGCTGGTTTCAGAAAAATTCAATACAAATCATCATGAAATAAAATTAAAACCTGAAGATTTTCTTAAAATCATTCCGGAAGCACTTGACAATATGGATCACCCTAGTGGCGATGGCCCTAATTCCTATATTGTGTCTAAAGCAACAAAAGAAGCCGGTATCACAATGGCTTTAAGCGGTATCGGCGGTGACGAATTGTTTATTGGATACTCCAATTTCACAAGAATGAAAAAATTCTCTGAGAGTTTTATCATAAAGGCACTGCCCGGTATTCTTAAAAAATCCGGTGGCCTTCTTTACAAAACAGCAAGACCTTCTGTTGCTACTGTTAAATTAAATGACCTATTAGCTTTAGAAAATAATTCAATTGAAGACATCTATCCTTATAGCCGAAGTCTCTTCTCTGAAAAGGAACTTAGTAATTTGATTCACCATAAAACTTCATATGAAAAGTTAAAATCTCATTATAAAACTTTTAAATCTGATACAAATTCAATTTTAAGTACAATAAGTTGTTTGGAAATTGAATCTTATTTACAGAACGTGCTATTAAGAGATACCGACCAAATGAGTATGGCAGTAGCATTGGAAGTAAGAGAACCTTTTCTTGATCATCACTTAGTAGAATTTACTTTAGGACTTACTGACGCTCAAAAATTACCAACAACGCCAAAGAAAGTATTAATTGACGCAGTTGGTAATTTGCTGCCGCCTGAAATAATTAACCGCCCGAAAATGGGATTTACTTTTCCTTGGCAACATTGGCTAAAAAATGAATTGCGCGAATTTTGTGAAACAAACTTACTGTCATTGGATAAAAGGTTATTACTTAATGAAGGTGTTTGTAACGAATTGTGGCAAAGATTTTTAAAAGGGGATAAATTAATTACCTGGTCGCGTATTTGGCATTTGGTTGTTCTGAACTACTGGATAGAAAAAAATTTAAGTTAGACTGAAAAAAAAGATTCTAATAGCTATTGATTGGTTCTTGCCCGGCACAAAAGCTGGTGGACCTGTTAGATCGGTACACTCGTTAATTCAAAATCTGGGTGATAATTTCGATTTTTACATTTTAACCAAAGACACAGATTTGGGGGAGTCTAAGCCCTATTCAAATATAGAATCTGATGCATGGTTAACAAAAGCAAATTACAGCATTTATTACCTCAGTAACGCTAATTTAACCGGTAGTAAAATAAATTCTATAATTAACGAGCTAAAGCCTGAAGTGCTTTATATTAATAGTTTTTGGAGTTATTGGTTTTCTATCTTACTATTAGAACTTTATTCGAAAAATAAAATTAGCTCAAGAATCATTTTGGCACCAAGAGGTATGCTAGGCAAGAATTCTTTAAAGATTAAACCCTTTAAAAAAATGTTATACCTGCAATTATCAAAGTTTCGTAATTCGTACAGGGGCATACATTTTCAAGCAAGCAATGAAACTGAATTAAATGATATTCAGAAATATTTTCCAAAAAACGAAATATCAATCGTTCCAAATTTAACGTCAATAAAAGCAGGTCATAGAACGAGAATTAAAGAAATAAATAAAATTGAATTGTTCTTTCTCTCAAGAATTGTTCCAATTAAAGGCTTAAAAGAAGCCTTAGAGTACCTGAAAGACATTAGAGAAGTTTCGATTGACTATTATATTTATGGTAATATAGAAGATGATTCTTACTGGAATATTTGTCAATCAATTATTAAAACACTACCAAAGAACATTTCGGTAAATAAAATGGATGAGATTCCATTTAATAAAATTGAGGAGACAATTTCCAGACACCATGCATTGTTTATGCCAACTAAAAATGAAAATTTTGGTCACGCAATAGTTGAAAGTTTATGCTGTGCTTGCCCGGTGATTATAAGTGATCAAACACCGTGGAATAATTTAGAAGATTTTAAAGCAGGATTCAATTGTAAGTTAGAGGATAAAAGCAAATGGACTAGTTCAGTTATTGCAGTTGCGAAAACAAATCAAGAAGAATATACTGCAATGTCTAATGCAGCGGTTAATTATATTAATGAAAAAAATAACCTACTTTTGATTAAAGAAAAGTATATCAAGTTGTTTAATGGCAAATAGTAAAACGGATTTATCTACTTTTAATAACAAATGGTATAAGCCGGGTGGAAATGTTATTTCGAGGCTGATTTGGTATTTTGTTAATGCCATGTTTTTTAAGTCAAGTTACCCGTTAATGGGACCAAAAAGATTTCTATTGCGTTTATTTGGGGCAGAAATCGGAAAAAAACTTATCATTAAACCTCATGTCTCTATTAAATATCCTTGGAATTTAAGCATAGGTAATCATTGTTGGTTGGGTGAAAATGTTTGGATAGATAATCTAGACAAAGTTGAAATCGGAAACAACGTATGTATTTCTCAAGGCGCGTTAATATTGTCCGGTAATCATAATTATAAATCAAGGAGTTTTGATTTAATGGTTAAGCCAATTATAATAGAAGACGGTGTTTGGATTGGTGCTAAAAGTATTGTATGCCAGGGGATAAGATGCAAATCTCATTCAGTATTAATGGTAAATTCTGTTGCCAACTCAGATTTGGAAGAATACGGTATTTACAGAGGAAATCCTGCTGAAAAAATTAAAGAACGCGTTATTAACAATTAGTTTTCTGTATTAAAAAAGTTCTAAATTTGTACCATCGAGAATCCTGAACACATAGTTATTGCTAAAACCGACCAGACGCCAAAATCTATCTTTAATTTGGCCGATGGATACATTTCATTAGAAGGAAAAATTGTAGCTGAAAATCCATTGGAATATTTTGATCGTTTAAACAGATGGATTGAAGAATATGTAAAATCGGGCAATACAAAACCTTTGGTTGTTGATCTAACGCTTGATTACTTCAACACTGTAGCCTCTAAAATGCTTTCTAAGTTTTTCATTAAATTAATTGAGCACAATGCTGTAATTAATTGGTATCACGAGCCGGAAGATGAAGAAATAAAAGAAGCGGGTGAAGATTACAAAATCATGTTGAACTACGACATCAATATTCTTGAGAGAAAAGTGTAATTTACTTATAGATTTTCTTCATCATTTCTTCATCCCTTCTGTAAATATCCAGATATAATTGTAATTCATTAAGGCTATCTGTTAATGCAGTGAAGTATCTTACGTAAATTGGCAACTGTTGTTTTCTTCCAAGCATTATTTTTTGCTGTATAGGCCTCGCCAGGTAAGCATCTAGTGTATCATATGGGATATCCAAAGTATCTTCTCTAATTAAAAATCTAGCCAATTCGTAATACTTGTCAAGTCTAATACAACCATGACTCTGAAAACGATAAAAAGTTTTAAAATATCGCTTGCTATTTGTATCATGAAGATAAACGCCATATTTATTTCTGAAATTAAACTTACAAATGCCTAAACTATTATCATCTCCTATTCTTTGTCTGAATCTTATCGGCAGATATTCTTTGTTATATTTCTTCCAGTTTAGCTTGCCAATATCTGTTATTACTGTGTTATTAGCACCAATCACTTCAAAATTTTTCCTTCTTAAGTAACCGGTATCTCTTTGCACCATAGGTAATATTTCTTTCCATGCTATAGTATATGGCACGTTCCAATATGGGTATATTTGAATATAATTTATTTTACTTTCCAATAATGGTGTAGGTGTTTCGGGTTTACCAACTACTACAACACTTTCCAATACCAGTGTGTCAATTTTTTTCTTTTTGTAATACTCCCAAACTTTCATTCTAGCTGAGGGAATATTTATAATAGCATACCTTTCAGGATACTTCTCCGGTTCCCATCGCCACCTTTCCAAAGCCATTTCCATTTGTCTGATAGTTTTTTCCTTATCAAGTTGTAAAGCTTGTTTCGTAAACTTTCCCAGTTTACCATCAGGAGCTAAATTCATTCTTTTCTGAAATTTCTTAAGGGCCCAGGCCAATTTGATGCTGTCGTTTTTCTTCAATGAATCATTATAATCACCGGTATTTATTAATCTCTCCTTTAAAGCTTCTTTCAACAAACCTGTCGTATCAGGATCAGGATAAGAAGCAAAAGGTATAGAATCCCAATTTACGTTTACATTATCATCTATATACTTTCTAAAAGCCATCTTTAAAAAATGATACCCTTCATGTTTAGGCTCAAGCAAATCAAAAGCAATTTTTGGTTTCATAGAATCTAAACCAAACTTTAAGATTCTCCACCAATTGGTATCAAGTTTTGCAGGATTCCATTCTCTGAGAATAGTATCCTTCATGAATCTTCCTTTATTTAAATGGCCACCAAACAACAAATAAGCATCCGTCAGTAACAACTCTGCCTGGGCTATAAATCCTGAATAATAAACGCTGTCTTTTTTATTAAACATAGTATCCAATAAGTGTAGAATTTTAGAACAGTGATAATCTTCAGGATATAGACCATAGTTTCTGGCATTTACTATATGAAACAAAATACTATCGCCAATAGCTGTTAACTTGCCCCTGTACAAAAATTTCAAGATCGAGTCGCCTTTAATTTTCTCAAAATATGGAAGTGTCAATAGCGTATCTCCTTCATAAACTAAAATAGAATCATTAGGATTCTGAAACAGAATTTCACGTAAGGTATTCAAGGTTGCCTTTTGAACATCTTCTTTCTTTTTAACAGGCTTGTTCTCTACTTTTATTTTTTCTTCGCTTCCGCAGCTCACAAATAGCATCAGTGTCAGACAGAAAACAATTGTCTTGAAAAAGAAAAAGGCACCTTTGCCGGGTGCCTGAAATATCTGTTTGATATTATTCATTCCTAAAAGGATGGTTTTAGTGATGGGCTTCTTCGTGTGCTTCGTGATGCTCCTCTTTTCCCTTCTCGCCTTTCTCACAACACTCTGATTTTCCTTTTTCACAGGCCTCTTTACATTCCTTTTCACATGTCTCTTTACACTTTTTATCTCCTTCAGAGCAAGCCTTTTTACATTCTGTAACACATCCGTGACCAGCTCCGTGACAACCGGGAGCAGGATCTCCAAGACTTACGAAAGATAAAATCAAAAACATGATTACTAAACCGAAAATTAATGGAACCTGAAAAGAAACAGGTTTTTTCTCATTTGAATGACCGTGATTATCGTGATGATTTCCCATAATGTAATTTTTATACGAAAATACTACTTTAGTTCTAAAATTAAAACGAAAATTCGGAAGTATTATCAAACATTTCATTCCAAAATCATACTTTTTAGTCTTATCGTATATGATTTCTTGGGTATTCACGTTAATTTAATGGTCTGAAACAGGTATTTTCATATTTTGTCTTAATCATGCTTTTTTGTAGTCATTTTTTGGCACAGAACAAGCTTTATGAATTTAGTTATCCTGTTTTGAATTCTACAAAACAAAAGTCTGCACTATTAAAGTTTACAAACAAACAAGAATTAAAGAAAACTGTTTTTGAAACAATTACTGAATTTCAAAACCAAGGTTACTTATTGGCCTATGCTGATACTATTGAAAATTCATCAGAAAAAATAAAAATTGAGTTGTTTTCCGGTACTCAATTCAAATGGCTGAGATTAAAACAAGGCAATCTGAATCCTACGCTTGCATCCAAAATACGATTTAACGAGAAAGCTTATTCGAATCAACAGGTGAACATATTAAAGATTGGCTCACTTTTTGAATCAATACTGGTTTATTATGAGAATCATGGATATCCGTTTGTTTCTTTAAAGCTAGACAGTTTAAATTATACAGATTCAACTTTTGACGCCCAACTTAATGTTGTTCCAGGTACCTTCTATAAACTGGATTCAGTTATATTATATGGAAACGCTAATGTAAAAAGCAAGTACCTTGAAAGATATTTGAATGTATTTACCGATAAGCCGTTTCAAGAAAATCAAATCGCGAAAATCAGTGATAGACTCAGACAACTGCCATTTGTAACACAAAAAAAATCACCTGAGGTAAGGTTTACAAAAAACAGTTCTAAACTATTGCTTTTTCTGGATAAAAAAAATGCTTCTCAATTTGATGGTATAGTAGGAATTCTTCCGGATGCAACAACGGGTAAGGCAATTATTACGGGCGATGTTAAGCTTAAAATCATAAATGGACTGCTTCATAACGGAGAAACAATTGACATTGAATGGCGAAGATTACAAAGTCAAACTCAAGATTTTAGTGGGAAAATTATTTATCCCTTTTTATTTGGTTCGCCTTTTGGTGCTGATTATGCCATTAAACTTTACAAGCGTGATACAACATTTATCGATATTATTAATAGCGCAGGCGCACATTATTACTTTAACGGATTAAACTATATCAAGGTGTTAACCAGAAGCAGACAATGTAATTTAATTTCAACCTATGGGTTAGAAAATATTACGGTGTTACCAAGCTATGCTGATGTTAGTACTTTGCAAAATGGAATAGGATTGCATTTAGAAAATCTTGATTACCGATTTAACCCAAGAAAGGGATTTAATTTAGAAATGAATGCTTTGTTTGGAAATAAACGAATCAGGAAAAATCCAAAAATCAACGACCTGGTTTATGCATCGCTACCGCTAAATTCCATTCAATATCAATATGAATTCGAATTCAATGGTTTTATACCAATTAAAAACAATAATATCTTGCGACTAGGTCTTAAGAGCGCCTCCATCTTCGGAAACGGACCAATTTTTAGAAATGAATTAAATAGAATTGGTGGATTAAAAACCCTTCGAGGCTTTGATGAAGAAAGCATATTTACGTCTCTTTATTTTATCCCAACTTTAGAATATCGTTTCTTATTTTCTCAAAATTCTCATATCCTTGTTTTTACAGAAGGGGCATTTTATGAAAATAATAGTTACCAATTTTACCTTAATGACACCCCTCTGAGTTTCGGTGCCGGCATCAATTTTGAAACAAAAGCAGGTATCCTTTCTATTAACTATGCCATTGGTAATCAGTTAAATAATGGTTTTGACGCCAGAAATGGGAAAATACATATTGGTTTAATTGCCCTATTCTAAATCACCTTTAATTTTCGTACATTTGTTAGGATGCGCTTCATATGAAAAAAGCTATTTTCTCAATACTTTTAGCGGCATTGGTGCTGCCCAACTACTCGCAAATTACCTATGATGCAGAAAACATCACTCTGTTAAGCCACATAGACCCGCAGTCAACTGTCGGAATAGGTACAGATTCAAGAAAATACTCAGGATGTTGGGGCTGGTATCAAAGTTCTACAGGCAAAGAATATGCTATTGCAGGCAGTAGCGCAGGTACTTATTTTGTTGATATTTCCAATCCTTCTAGTCCAACTGTTTGTGCCTTTGTTCCCGGAAAAACCGGATGCACGTGGAGGGAAATTAAGACTTACCAAAACTATTGCTATATCGTTAGTGATGATGCTGCTCCAAATAAATTTCAAATAGTTGACATGTCAACATTACCATCAACAGTTACAGTAGTGGTTGATGATAATTCCAGTTACTTTGAACGTGGCCATACCATTTGGATTGACAAAGACAAGATGTACATAGGTTCTGAAACAAAATTCGGTGGCTTACACAACTCCATGACGGTTTATAGTTTGGCAACACCCACCAATCCCACCTATTTAAGAAGTTTG
>JBFWYJ010000112.1:0-9000 GCA_050186555.1 Bacteroidia bacterium | reverse complement strand
TTATTGTATTATGAAAAGATTTATTGTTTTTATCACCGTTTTTTTGTGTTTTGGAGTAATTTCTTCGTTAAATGCACAGGTAACTTCCAATGAACAGGCATCTGCGCATCCTGTCAAAAAAGCACCTTCTGATCAAGCAACCGGCTACACTTACGATTTTGAGTTAGCACAATCATTGATTGTTAATTGTCAAATTGAGCCGGATTCTGAAAATCAAATTGCTTTGCCAATAACAAAACAAGCTTCTTTTCCAAAGCTGAAAAGTAAGGCGAATCTGAATGATAGTTATTTAGAGAACTTAAAGAGCTGGATGGAGAAAAATCCGGACATCATTATAAGTACATTGAAATCGAGAGAGGACATTGTACACAAGTTTTAGATTTAAGCTCTTTTTTATTTATTTATAAGCATAGTTGTAATGAGAAGAATTAATTTATTTTTAGCCGTATTGTTTATGTCAATGTTTGCCTCGGCGCAAACTTGGATGCCTATTGGCGGTCAAACCAACTCTTTTACCGGAATGGTTAGAGGGTATCACTTCACGGCTCCTGCAGCGTTTACTATTTGTAGGTTATTTATTCCACCTGATGCTCCCGGCTCGAATGGTCAAAATCAGCATATTCGTGTTGTTCGCTTTACAGCCGGAGCGCCGCCTGCGTTTCCCGGAACAACAAATAACTTTGTTCAGTTATTTTCAATAACAAATGTACCTTCAGGTAATACCGTTACTTGTAATATTCCTGTAAATAATGGGGATATTATTGGTATTTATGGTGCCAGAGCGGGTAATTGTATTAACAGTTATGATGGTGTGGCATTTGCTACAACTGTGATGGGTCAACCAACTACTTGTAGAAGATCCGGTATGCAAGCCTGTATTTCAGGTGGACAGCCGATGGCAAATATTTGGTCTGAAGTAAATTACAATATCGGTCGTATTTTCATGTGGTACAATTGTTGTCCAACGCCAACTGTTACAGCTGTTGCGTCAAATACCGGAGTTTGTGCCGGAACAAGCGTTACAATTTTTGGTGGAGGTGCTAACAATTACACATGGACGCCAGGTAACATGAACACAGCATCAGTAGTTGTTACACCAACCGAGACAACAGTCTATACGCTTTCAGGCGATGTAAACGGTTGCGTAGGTTCTACAACTGTTGGAATAAATGTTGCAAACTATCCTACTTATACGATTTCTCCTTTAACAAGCACAATATGTAATAATGGTTCAGTTACGGAATCATTAACAATAGGTTGGATGCCAACCGGAACGCCATGTTCTACCACAGGACTTGGACCGGCCTGTACTAATCCTCCAAAATTAATTGTAGGTACCGGTGCCGGTGGAAACAGTATTTTTGGCTATCCCGCTGCTTATGGTGGTAGATATAAAAATGTAAAACAGCAATATTTAATTAGGGCAACAGAATTAACCGCTGCCGGGATAGCGCCCGGTTACTTAACAAGCGTGGCGTTTAATGTGACGCAATTAAGTGGCGTCAGTAGTTTTGTTAATTATACTATAAAGTTGAAATGTACTACTGCTACAGCTGTTAATTGGTTTTTTGATAATAGCGGTTTATCTCAGGTCTTCAGTACTCCTGTATATAACGTAGCTGCAGGTTGGAATACGCATAATTTTACCACGCCGTTTTATTGGGATGGTACTTCTAATATTTTGGTTGACATTTGTTTTGGCCAAAATGCTACCAACAATACAAATAATGTGACTGAATGGGTGGCTACGCCCTTTATGTCGGCAAACTATCGATTTAATAACTTTAGTAGTCAATGTAATTATACCGGATTTGTGACAAGAACAACTCGTCGACCAAGAATGGAATTTGGAAATTGTGCCGCAACTAATCAAAATGCATATTCTTATACTTGGTCTCCGACTTCAATTATGTCGGCACCGAATTCTACGCAAACAAATGTTACGCCTTTGCCTATTACAGCTTCTTTGGTTACTAACGTTTACAGTGTAGTTGTTACGCCGACAGCTGCAAACTGTCCAATTGAAAAGACTTTCTCAGTAACAATTGTTAATCCACCAACACCCACATTAACGCCTATTAACCCTGTGTGTAATACATTTGGCACATTGCAACTTCAGGCAACGCCGGGTGGTGGAACATGGACAACAAACAGCGGTATATCACCAACTGGTGTTTTAACGCCGTCACTTGCACCTATAGGTACGAGTACTGTATTATATTCCGTTACAATGGGAACTTGTACAACAACCGAAACAATGAGCATTGATGTTTCGCAGTTTAATACGGCTGCGCTACAAGCCACTCTCGGCCCGCAATGTTTTAGTTTTCCAAGTGTAAACTTAATGGGATTAGCGCAAAGTACTGTGAACGGAACCTGGAGTGGACCGGGTGTACAAAGCAATAGTTTTGTACCATCAACGCTTCAATCCGGTGTATATACATTAACATACAATACTACTTCGTCACCAAATGCTACTCTTTGTCCTGATGTTAGTACAATTGATATTGCGGTAATTAATCCTGAAACACCTACTATTACAATAGAACCTCGTTATTGTGATAATCATGCAGCCGTTCAAGTAACAGTTACTCCTGCTACAGGAACCTTTGTACCTAGTTTATTCTTGAGCCCAACAGGAATATTTACCCCGTCATTGGCCTCAATAGGAACAAATACATTGCAATTGGTTGTAGGTACTATTACTTGTAATGTTACTCAATCAATTACTGTTGATGTTGAGAAATTTATTCCGGCAATAATTACAACAACAGCACCTGATAAATGTGCCAGCGATCCTGTAATGCCTTTAACAGGCTATGCCACTACATCAAGCGGTACTTGGTCAGGACCGGGTGTTAGCGGTAACAGTTTTGATCCTGCTACTTCCGGTGTTGGCGCCTTAACTTTAACTTATGTAACAACATCTGCTGTTACGCCTAGTTTATGTCCGGACACCGCAAAATTAGCTGTGAATGTATTTTCACTTCAAGCACCGGTAATTGACCCTGTAGGTCCTTTCTGCAATACAGCGCCACCTGTTAAATTAAAAGTGAGTCCTTTGGGCGGTGTGTTCAGTTCTAATACAAGTGCATTGGATTATACGGGATTATTTGTTCCTGCTGTTGCTAAAATTGGCGAAAACGTTGCAACGTACAGTATTGTAAACGGACCATGTGTAGCGTTTGCAAATCTTACAATTAATGTTGAACGTTTTGTCCCTGCTATGTGGACTAAATATCCAGGACCATTCTGTAAATCACACGGAGAAATTAATTTCGGATTGTTTGTATCTGAGTTTGGCGGAACATTTGACGGTCCCGGCATGCAGGGAACGGTGTTCCATCCTTCATTGGCTAATTCAGGTGACAATAACGTGATTGTTTATCATACTTACTCTATGCCAACCGCAAGTCTTTGTCCTGATACGGCAGCAGTTAGAGTTACGGTTAATGACTCACCTAATATTACAATTAACTCAAGTGCATTAAAAGGTTGTCAGCCTTTAGATGTATTATTCAATACGCCTGACGTAAATTCAGGTTCCGGAACCTGGAATTTTGGTGATGGTTCTGCTGAAGTTACTGGCTTTAGTGCACTTCACCAGTACGTTGATCCTGGTAAGTTTAATGTACAGTTCACTTATATTGATGAGGCCGGATGTAAAGTAATTGCTACTTTACCGGGTACGGTAGAAATATTTGCTAATCCTGATGTTTACTTCACGATGGACCCGGAAACAGAAATAACAATGGTTAATCCTGCAGTTAACTTCTTTAACCATACTTCTAACTTGGGTCATAATACTTATATGTGGTCAATTGGTGAATTGTATACGCTTAAGGATGTTAATCCAAGAGTTGTTTTCCCTGAACCCGGAGATTACATGATTACTTTAGATGCTACTACACCGGATGGCTGTAAAGGAACTTACAAGCGCAAGGTAATGGTGAAAAATGATTTTGGAATTTACATTCCTAATTCATTTACACCAAATTGGGATGGTATCAATGATTACTTCATGGTAATTGCAACGCCTTTCGGAATTGATACAGATATCTTTGATTTGGAAGTATTTGACAGATGGGGCAAGAGTTTATTCCATACCAAAGAATATGGTGTAGGTTGGGATGGTACAGTTGGCAACAAAGGAGATGAGTACGTGAAAGAAGGCGTTTATATTTACAAGGTTAAGTATAAAGACAAAGAAGGAAAAATCCATCACAAAACAGGACACGTAACTTTATTAAAGTAAAATAACAACATACAGCTTTTCAAAACCCCCGGCCTTGGTCGGGGATTTTTGTTTTTTAGGAAAGGGGAAGCTTTAACAATATTAAAATTGCAGTAAAATCATTTATATATCGAACGAGCTAAACTGATCATAAACAAAATATATTAATGCAAAGAATAAAACCACTCCCAAGGTAAATTAGATAGCACTTATGAACTTCTGTTTTTAGGCTTATTCGAAACAATAACCAAGAGGAAGACAATTTTAATATTTTACTTACTTACATTTTCTACAAAAAGTGGAAAATTCTTACATGTAGGTTTTAACGAATTATTTTCGGAAATTGATGTTTCATTATCGCTATGAAAGATGTAAACAATATTATTGAAATTTCTTCGCTTGATAATTTAGTTGAGGGATGCCAGATTATTGGTTATGACTGGAAATATTTATATTTAAATGATGTTGTATTAAAGCAAAGCAAGTTTAGAAAGAAAGAAGAACTTCTGGGCTTTACTATGATGGAAAAGTATCCGGGAATTGAAAATACTGAAATGTTTGGATTGCTAAAAAAATGCATGACAACAAGAGTTTCAGAAATGATGATAAATGAGTTTACTTTTCCTGATGGCTCTGTTGGTTGGTTTGAATTACGTTTTGAGCCTGTACCACAAGGAATTTTTATTTTATCTGTAGACGTTACTGTTCAAAGAAATTCAGAATTGGAAAGAAAGCGCTATATAGATTCTTTGGAAGAAATGCTTTATATGACGTCTCATAAAGTTAGGCAACCGATTTGTAGTATACTAGGTATAATGAATGTACTTGATAGTGTTGATGTATCCAAAGAGGACGTAGAAAATGTAGTAGAGTATATGAAAAAATCTATTATAAACCTTGATGTTTTTACTCGTGAACTGACTGGTTTTATTAGTGAAAAAATGATTGATATTAAAGCTACTGAACGGAGGATGACTGAGAAACAATCACGGTAGTAAATGAATTGTGTTGAAGCGATTTGTCATTAGTTTGATATAGCATTAGCATTGGCAAGAAATAATTAAACTAAGAGAATCTTGATCTCCTCTGTGATGAGTTCAGCCATACCCCTCACGAACTGAGGTCGTACTCTTGTAGATAAGCTGAATAAGTAAAATTTCGCACTTTCTTGGGTTTTGTAAGTATCTGTAACTTTTTCTAAAATTCGTATTATATCTCCAAACCTATAGTTTGAAACCAAAACTAATTTATTCTCTGCTATTTTTAATTAGCCTTGCAGGATGCAAATCAAGGCAAGTCAAATTACAAACACTCGCTAGAATTGACACACCTCCCGGAACAACTAAAATTAGTCCAAATGTTTATTTAGATGAATCTGAAATTTCAAATTTTGCATATCTGGAGTTTGTTTTATGGATGAAAAATGTCTTCGGAGAGAGTTCTGTTGAATTTAAATCAGTCAATCCG
Source organism: Bacteroidia bacterium (assembly GCA_050186555.1). Lineage (GTDB taxonomy): Bacteria > Bacteroidota > Bacteroidia > B-17B0 > Aurantibacillaceae > Aurantibacillus. Next base: position 3,299 of record JBFWYJ010000112.1, on the reverse strand, counting down.
GATAGTACAAAATGGGATAAAACAAGCGTATGGAATCTGCCATATTTTAGCTATTGCAAGCACCCGGCTTATAAGGATTTACCTGTTCTAAATATCAGCCTTGTACAAGCAAGAAAATATTCAAAATGGCGTTCAGATAGAGTCATGGAATTTTTATTAATTCGTGAAGGATTAATAAAACATATTCCTTCAAGTAAAATTCAAAAGGATTCTATTTTTACAATTGAAAGCTATTTTACCGGCAAGTATAGAAATATCAGCCCCCATCCTAATATCAAGTATTATCCTGATTTTGAAGTATTCAATGCGAATCAAGATAATAGTACGCTGTATGGCTTTAGAAATGTTTGTGTTTGGAAGGAGTGGAGTAGGTAAGGTGAAAGCTAAACAAAATGAAAGATAACTGTAATCCTGAGCGGAGTCGAAGGATGGGTTAATCTAGAGGTTTTGCTAATGTTTCGACTCCGCTCAACATGGCAAAACCTTTTGTATATCCATAAAAAATCCCCTAAGTTTCTTAGGGGATTTTTAAATTATCGATTTGATTAATCTTCTGTTTTGTCTTCTTTTTTATCTTCCTTTTTGGATTTTTTTCCTTTAGAAGTTTTTCCGGTAGAAGTATTTACTGTTATTTCTTCTTTACCTTTATCATATCCAATTTCGATATCATCTCCTTCTTTCAGGTTATTCTTAATCATTTCTTCTGCTAAAGGGTCTTCAATGTATTTCTGAATGGCTCGCTTCAATGGTCTTGCACCATAATTTTCATCATATCCTTTCTCTACAATGAATTCTTTTGCCTCATCAGAGATGTTAATACTGAAACCTAATTTGTTTATTCTGCCTAAAAGACTTGCCAATTCAATTTCAATAATCTTGTGAATATTATCCTTAGATAATGAGTTAAACATAATCACATCATCCACGCGATTCAAGAACTCAGGTGCGAATGCTTTCTTCAACGCATTTTCAATTACGCCTTTAGAATGATCTGTTGCACTATCCGTTTTCGCTGAGGTTCCAAAACCAACTCCCTGACCGAAATCCTTTAATTGTCTTGCACCAATATTAGATGTCATGATGATGATGGTATTCTTGAAATCAACTTTTCTACCCAAACTATCCGTTAATTGTCCGTCATCCAATACCTGTAATAACATGTTAAATACATCAGGATGCGCTTTTTCAATTTCATCCAACAACACTACAGCATATGGTCTGCGTCTTACTTTTTCAGTTAATTGTCCGCCTTCTTCATAGCCAACATAACCCGGAGGCGCTCCAATTAATCTGGTAACGGCAAATTTTTCCATGTATTCGCTCATGTCAATTCTAATGAGCGCATCATCGTTATCAAATAAATGACGTGCTAATATTTTTGCCAATTGGGTTTTACCAACACCGGTTGGACCTAAGAAAATAAAGGAGCCGATAGGTTTATTCGGGTCTTTTAATCCCGCACGGTTACGTTGAATGGCCTTTACTACTTTAGCTACAGCTTCATCCTGGCCAATAACTTTGCCTTTCAACATTTCGCCCATCTTCACCAACTTGTCACTTTCGTTTTGGTTAACACGTTGAACCGGAACACCGCTCATCATGCTCACTACTTCAGCAACATTTTCTTCCGTTACTTCAATGCGATTGGCTTTAGTTTGCTCTTCCCAAGCTTTCTTGGCAGTTTCCAATTCAGCTTGTAATTGTTTTTCAGAATCTCGTAGTCTGGCAGCCTCCTCATATTTCTGACTACGAACAACCTGGTTCTTTTGTTCTTTGATATCTTCAATTTTTTGTTCGATATCTAAAATATTTTGAGGCACATTAATATTAGTTATATGAACTCTGCTTCCTGCCTCATCTAAGGCATCAATAGCTTTATCAGGCAAATGACGGTCTGTAATGTAGCGAGACGTTAATGTAACACAAGCCTTTAAAGCTTCCGGAGAATAAGTTACATTGTGATGATCTTCGTACTTAGCTTTAATGTTATTTAAAATCTGAAGTGTTTCATCCTCACTCGCAGGTTCAATGATTACTTTTTGGAAACGTCTTTCTAATGCACCATCCTTCTCAATGTACTGGCGGTACTCATCTAAAGTAGTGGCACCGATACACTGTATTTCGCCTCTTGCTAAAGCAGGTTTAAACATATTGCTCGCATCCAAACTTCCGCTTGCTCCACCAGCTCCTATAATAGTATGAATCTCATCTATAAATAAAATTACATCCGGACTTTTTTCCAACTCATTCATCACCGCCTTCATACGTTCTTCAAACTGTCCACGGTATTTAGTTCCTGCTACTAAACTTGCAAGATCTAAAGTAACTACACGTTTATTATATAAAACGCGGCTGACTTTTCTTTCTACAATTCTTAATGCTAAGCCCTCTGCAATACTGGATTTACCAACGCCGGGCTCACCAATTAATATCGGATTATTTTTCTTTCTTCTGGATAATATTTGAGAAACACGCTCAATTTCTTTTTCACGACCAACAACAGGATCCAACTTTCCATCTTCTGCCATTTTTGTTAAGTCTCTACCGAAATTATCTAAAACAGGTGTTTTTGTCTTAGCTTCTCCGGATTTCTTTTGAGAGCTGCTGCCTGCACCGAAGCTTGCATCCTCGTCGCCATCATCATCACTGCCTGCAGTTGAATTCTCAATTCTGTCAGGATCAGTGAAACCTTCTAATTCAACACGAACAGCGTCGTAATCCACACCAAATTTGATCAGGTTTTTTGATACGACATTATCGTTATCCTTTAGGATGCATAACAACAAATGCTCTGTCCCAATCTGAGCAGCTTTAAAAGTTTTTGCTTCCAGATAGGTTAATTTAAGCGTCTTTTCTGCTTGTTTTACTAATGGTATATTGGATAGAGAATTACTCTTTTTTAATCCCGGTGTAAGGTTTTGCTCAATCATCTTACGTAATTCCGCAACGTTAACTCCAAGGTTTTCCAGTAGACGAATACCTACACCTTCACCATCTCGTATCATCCCTAGCATTAAATGCTCGATACCTATATAATCGTGCCCCAGACGCATAGCTTCTTCTCGGCTATAAGTGATAACGTCTTTTACTCTGGGCGAAAATTTTGCTTCCATGATTCAATTCTTTAAACAGTTAAATTACACATACCGTGCCATTCTCAAAAATATTATTTTCAAACCGCATCCTACTTTTTTAAACCTGTTATTTTTAACAAAAATTTTGTTGATAAGTTTTGGTTCAAATTACTGATTTTTCGGTACTTTCATAATATACTTCTTTTTATATATATAAAGTTGGAA
>JBFWYJ010000111.1:0-9104 GCA_050186555.1 Bacteroidia bacterium | reverse complement strand
TACCAACTAATCTCACATCATCAAAAACTTCGGTTACAAATAAATAATACTCATTGCCGTAGTAAAAAGGACGAATAATAGAACTTAAGCCTTCCTTCTCTTTAATATCCTTTGCAATTGAAGCAATATTCACCTGAATGATGGAATCGTTTTTTATGTCTGTATTTGATTTGCTTGTATTCTGAAGCGCCTTTTTAGTTACATCTTCAATTCTTTTAATAAACGTTACAGAAAGATTTGGACAAGGGATTTCTTCGTTTTGACTCATTGCCCAAAATCCATTTTTTAAATAATCTTTCTCAACACTGCTTAATGAAGCAATTGTAGAAAAACCGCAATGGTGATTGGTTAACAGTAATCCTTTCTCAGAAATAAGCTCGCCCGTACATCCTCCGCCAAAAATAATTACAGCATCCTTCATTGAAGCTTTGTTGATACTATATATTTGTTCTGCGGTAAGCTTAAAGCCATTCTTTTTCATGTCGCCATACCTCATTGCCTTGATAAGCTGGGGCATCCACATGCCTTCATCGGCTTTAACAGTACTTACAACTATAACTAAAATTATTGCTACTATTTTTTTCATATCACTTATTTATTAATCAATCCGGCCATTTTCATGGCTTCCGTTTTTATTGCACTGTCTAATGTAATTAAATTTGCTTTACTATACTGAGTTGCATTCTTCAATAGGACAGGGTTTTCACGAATTTGTTTAGCATACGTCTGAATTTGACGGTGGCGCTCCATCCTTCGGCTAAATGCTTCCGGGTTTGTGTATAATTCATATGCATCGTTGATGAATTCATTGCCAAACGCAGGCAAATTTCCATCAGAATATAACAACATGATAATTTGATTGGATTCTATGCTTTGTTTCAAATCCAGTTCCCAGACTTCAACCTTTTGTCCCGGCACGGGTGAAGGAACCACTTTATTGTAATAATACCAGAATTGACCGCCTGCAAAACATTGCGATGGAACACCCATATAAACCGGACCATACCAATAACTATCAGAGATGGTTAATACACGTGTTTTGTTTTTAGCACTGTCATTCTCAAACATAACTTCCGGATAAGCCAATTTCATGTTTTGGTTCGGATTCCACATCAAGTTCATGCTTTTTAAGACATCAGCGTCTCTACTTCTAGCCGAATCAATCACCTCAATGTTTTCCCAGGTCATATCGGGCATATCTGTGTTGTGCAGCCATTCCATGTAAGCAATCAAAGTATCAACGGCGATACATTCTCCATAATAACTCCAATGATGTCCGAATTTTGGAAAAAGTGGATAAGGTGTTGTGGGTTTCAGCTTCTGAAAATAGCTATATAAATCTAGTTGGTTTATTTTATGTTTATTGCCGAGTTCAACAAATAAATCATGATTTGTTTTAGTAACGGGATGCTTGTATTTGTCCTCTATAAACTCTTCACAGTACTTTCCCTTACCGGGAGCATAAACAAACAATAAATCAATCCCTTTCTTTTTTAAAGTATCCTGAATAATTTTAGCCTTCATCATCAAATCATTAACTTTTGATTCAGGAACAAGGTCATCTCCAAATACCGAAAAAATATAACCTTCACTATATAAATAATCCTCTTTACCAATCACAAAACCATTCACTCTTATTTGGTTAAATGCATTGTAATAAAATTGATTATTTAGTCTCACCATTTGCTCTTTGTAAAACCAATGATCATTGTTATAATTATCCATTAGTTCCTGGTAAGAGCCGTCAAACCAAGATTGTGAACTATACTTTGGTTTCTCCTTTGCAAGAACTAACCCTGTTAAATTTGGCATCGAGCCTTCTTCTTGTTTCAAAGACAATAACATTGGCAAACTGATTGCAATTAATATGACAATCAGATGTATTGAATATGTTTTCTTTTTAGCCAATTAAAATCTAAAATATATAAATGGGTTAAAGTTAAGCGCAGAAATATAACTAAGTGAAACATAGAACAAGAGTATAGTACCTAGTGTAATCAGCCATTTTGAACCAGCATTAAATTTTTCGCCGTAAATGAATTCCTGAAACAATTTTCCTCTGTTTACAATGGTAAACCAAGAAAAGAAGAGACAAAGCGATGCCATTGCCAGAAAATCGTTATTCAAGGCAAATTTACCGTCAATAAAATCGAAGGAATACATTTTCTTAATTATGTCAAACGCAAAACTCAAATCTTCATTTCTAAATAATACCCAGCCGGTTATAACTATGATAAAAGTGATTGGAATTGAAATAAATTTGGTAAGCCTTTTCCAAACATCTTTCAGAAAAATTCTTTCCAGCACAAGAAACAAACCATGATATGCACCCCATAAAATAAAATTCCAACTTGCTCCATGCCAAAAACCACTAATCAAGAAAACTATAGTGAGATTTATGTAAAGTTTGGAATTTCCTGCTTTATTTCCTCCTAGTGGAATATAAAGGTAATTCTTCATCCACGATCCTAAAGTGATGTGCCATCTTCTCCAGAATTCTGTTACGCTTGAAGAGATGTATGGGTTGTTGAAATTCTCAGGGATTTTAAACCCCATAATTTTGCAAAGACCAATTGCCATATCACTATAGCCGCTAAAATCAAAATAAATTTGAAAAGTATATGCAATTGCGCCAATCCAGGCGGCTGATGTATGGATTTGCTCAGGAGGTAAATTAAATACAGCGTCTGCTTGCAGCCCCATTGTATTAGCTAATATTACTTTTTTAGCCAATCCCAAACAGAATAACCAAATGCCACTTAATTTAATTTCAGGCGTATAATTTTTTTCACGGTTGGTAATCTGGTCTGCTATATCATGGTATCTTACAATTGGACCCGCGATCAATTTCGGAAACAATAGGATATAAGTTTGATAATGCCAGAAATTTTTTAATGGCTTATGCACGCCTCTGTAAACGTCAACAACATATGTCACCGTTTCAAATGTATAGAATGAAATGCCAATTGGTAAAATCACTTTTGCAAGTGATAAGTCCATTCCTAAAAGGTCATTGAAATTCTCAATAAAAAAATTAAAATACTTGAAGTAAAATAAGAGTCCAAGATTGAGTAATAACGATATGACTAAGAACTGTTTTTTCTTAGCTTTAGACTTAGCCTTGGACATTGCTTGTACAAGAAAAAAATCGATAAATGTTGTTCCAAGTATTGCAAAAATGAATTTTGGTCCACCCCAGGAATAAAAGAACACACTGAAGGTTAGAATAAAGGCATTTTTTAAATTATTAGGAAACAAGTGATAGGCCAAAAGAAATAATGGCAGGATGTAGATTAAAAAAGTAATGCTTGCGAATACCACTTTACAAATTCAAAGTATAAAAATAAAAAAAAAGGGGAATTAAGAATGATTATGATTCATGAACTTTCCCACCTTCAAAAAGAAGTGTCCTGGCCTTGAATTTGTTATAAATCATCATATCATGTGTAGCAAACAACACTGTTTTACCGTTTTCTACGAGCGACTTAAGCAAAGCAACAATTTCTTCTGAAGTTTCCGGGTCTAGATTACCGGTAGGCTCATCTGCTAATATGATATCCGGGTCATTTACCAAAGCCCTAGCAATTGCCACGCGTTGTTGTTCTCCACCTGACATTTCATGAGGCATATTGTTCTCTTTCGAGATCAAACCTACTTGTTCAAGAACTTCCTTGATTCGTTTATCAATCAGGTTTTTGTCTTTCCAGCCTGTAGCTTTCATCACAAACAATAAATTATCTCTTACCGTTCTATCTGAAAGCAACTGAAAATCCTGAAAAACAATTCCGAGTTTACGTCTTAGTTTTGGAATATCCTTTGACTTTATGTTTAACAAATCAAATTCATCAACAATTGCATTTCCATGCATAAAAGGGATATCGGCATAAATAGTTTTTAGAAAGGTTGATTTACCACTACCTGTCTTTCCTACCAGATAAACAAATTCTCCTTTCGAGATTTTTACATTAAATCCTGTAATAACAGGTCTTTCATCCTGCAGAAGTGTTACTTCGTTAAAATCAATCAGTGCTGACATACTCTACTGTAGCACTAAGTTAGGATTTAACAAAGCTTTACGGAGATGATGTCTGTAACAATATCAACAGAATAGCGTTAATAATTGATATTGCCTAATGGGAATTGACATTACAAAGGGGAGTAATTTTAAAATGATTAATTATATCAATTCTAAATCCATGTATAGGAATAAGCAGCTCGGGGTAATATTTTTGTTTTTGTTTTCTCTTAATGTCTTTTCTCAAAAGACGGCATTTTACCTTGACCCGGAAGAACAATATAAAACAGGAATAGATTTATTTGATAAAAAGCAATATGTAAGTGCTCAAAAAGCTTTTGATAATACATTGCAAAATTCCAAAAATGAAATTCTAAAGGCTGATGCAGAGTACTACGCGGCAGCCTGTGCTATTGAGCTTTTTCATAAAGATGGCGAATGGCGAATGAAAGAATTCTTAAGAAAGCATCCGGAGAATGTGAAGAACGATCAAGCGAATTTTTATTTAGGGAAATCTAACTATAGAAAAAAACATTATGAAAGTACAATAGAGTTTTTGGATAAGGTAGACTTATTTCATTTGGAAGCAGATGACAAAGCTGAATTAAGATTTAAGCGTGGCTATAGTTTTTACATGATTAACAATAATGAAAAGGCTAAAGCTGATTTAACAGAAATTAAAGACGTAGATAATAAGTACATGAATCCTGCATTGTATTACTTTTCACACATTGCATACACAGAAAAAAATTACCATACGGCTTTAGAAGGATTCAACAAACTCGTGAACAACGAAGTGTTTGGCTCAGTTGTACCTTACTACATCACCCAAATATTTTTCATTCAGAATAAATTTCAAATGGTGGTTGAAACAGCGCCTAGTTTATTAAATGACAGTAATTATGTGCAAAAGGCAGATGAAATAAACCGAATGATTGGTGAGAGTTATTACAATTTAAAAGATTATAGCAATGCGCTTACATATTTAAAGAAGACAAATCTTTCTTCATCTAGTAATCCACAAGGCAATTATGCTTTAGGATACTGCTATTATAAAATGAATGATTTAGCCAATGCAGTAAAGCAATTTGAAAAGGCAACAATTCCAAAAGATTCAATATCACAGAGTGCCTGGTATCATATGGCAGATTGTTTTGTGAGAATGAATGAAAAATTAAAAGCTAAAAACGCCTTCTATAGTGCATACACTTTAAATTTTGATAAAAAGATTGTAGAAGACGCCTTGTTCAGCTTTGCTAAAATCTGTTACGAGCTAGATTTTAGTCCATATAACGAAGCCGTTAAAGTGTTTACCCAGTATCTTAAAGAATACCCCAATTCGCCAAGAAAAGATGAGTGTTATGCTTTTCTTGTTAATGTTTATTCTACAACAAAAAACTATGACAAAGCAATAAAAAGTATTGAGAGTATGGACAAAATTGACCCAATACTTGAGTATACATATCAAAAACTGAATTATTTCAAAGGCGTTGAACTCTTCAATAATCAAAAGCATGTAGAAGCAGAAAAGCAATTTAAAAAAGTGATTGCTATGAATTCTGACTTGAAACTTGATGCACTGAGCCAGTATTGGTTAGGGGAGATATATTTTGACAGAAAGGATTACTCAACGGCAATTAAAACCTGGAAAGATTTTCAAACAATGGAAGGCTCAATTGCATTACCTGAGTATGTAAATTCCAATTATAACATTGCTTACGCTTTTTACAACAGAAGAGAAAAAGGAGATTATACCGAAGCAAATATTTCTTTCAGGAAATATTTGCTTTCAAAAGATTTAAAGGATGATAATAAAAAAGCGGATGCTAATTTAAGAGCAGCCGACTGCTATTTTATGGATAGAAATTACGCATTAGCAATTGAGCTGTATACTGAAGCTATAAAACTGAATAAACTTGATATAGACTATACTTATTTCCAAAGAGCGATATGTTACGGGTTAGCAAAAAAGTATGAAGAGAAAATTTCTGATTTGAAAAAAATTGAAAGTAATTATTCAGGCTCATTATATATTGGAAAGGTCTTGAACCAAATTGCTGATACCTATTATGAAAACCAAAAAGACGAGACCAATGCGATTATTTATTACAACAAAATATTAAAGGATTACAATAATTCAGTTTCCGTACAAAATTGTTATGCGAAACTCGGAAATATTTATTTCGGAAAAAAGGAGGACGAAAAGGCGCTTGATTATTTTGATAAATTCTTAAGAAATGATTCGAAGAGTGAAGAAGCAAAAAACATCATGGAACAGGTGAAAACAATATTTAAAGAGAAAGGCCAAATTGCAGAAATGGAAACATATTTTTCCAAGCTTGGCAATCCTTTAAGTATAAATCAAATAGAATTAGCTACATACGAAGATGCACAAAACGCTTATTACAATAAAAAAGATTATAACGAAGCCATTACAAAATGGGAAGCATATATTAATCGTTTTGGCGGAGGCAAGTATATTCTGGAAGCGCAGTTCTGTTACGGGGAATGTGCTTACTTCCTGAAACAATTTGATAAGGCTCTGAAAGCCTATGAATTTGTTCTTTCTAAAAACAGAAGTTTGTATTCAGAAACAGCGCTCTCTAAATTATCTTACTTGTATTTTAATAACAAAACATACGACAAAGCATTGCCTTACTTTATAGAATTAAAAGATATTGCAGAGAACAAAACAAATAAAACCAATGCCCGATTTGGAATTATGCGCTCTGCCTTTTACACGAACAAATATGACACGGCTTTGCAAGCCTGTAATGATATTCTTTCTAATGAAAAAATCTATCCTCAACAGAGAAACGAGGTTAATTATATAAAAGCGAAGTGTTTGTATGAAACAGGAAGTTTAAATGATGCCATGACCGCATTTAAAAACATGATTAAAACTTCCAAAAATTTAACCGGAGCAGAAGCCTATTACTATGTTGCTTTGATTCAATTTAATAAAAAGGAGTATAAGGAAGTTGAAAAAACGGTCAACAAATTAATCAGTTACGAATACAGCAATGATGAATGGAATAACAAAGGTATGTTGTTATTAGCCGACGCCTACATTGCCAACGGAGAAGAAGCTGATGCCGAAGTAATATTATTAACCATTATTGAAAGTAAAACAATTCAGGAATTTGTTGATCAGGCGAATGAAAAACTAAAAGCGCTAAAGGCTAAGCAAGAGGCAGAGAAAGGTGCTTCAGATTCTCAAAAACCTGTTAATGAAATGAATATTGAGTTCAAGGAAAATAATAACGACAAGAATTTATTTGACAATAATGAACCCGGTAATGAAGAACCAAATCCTGATAAAGAAACAAAAGGAGGTGACAATGACTAATAATATCATACTCTCACTTCAAAATAATTTTACCAAAATGAGTCACCTGAATAAATTTCACTATCTGGTTTTATTGACTATCATTGTATCAGTTAGCTATTGCCAAACCAATGTTGACAATACGTTTCAAGCTACAAGTGAGTTTCAGCCTGTAATAAAAGAATCTGTAAAGTTCTCTGAATTACCTGAAATTGTAGATACAGTGAAAAGAATTAAAAACTTAAAGTACGGCATCGTTAGCAACCCGCTTTTTCCTAAATACAGTGTACAAACTATTGAATCTGCAAAAATGAAAAATGAACCTTTGCAGAAATTGTATCATTCCTATTTAAAAGTTGGTTATGCGCCATTGTACACAACACCTTATGGCGAATTTTTCATTACCAATACGCGTTCAAGAAAAATGGCATATGGTGCCAAACTTAAACATTTTTCAAGTACAGGTAAACTAGACAGCACGGGGACAGCAGATTTTAGTGATAATGAAGGCTCAATCTTTGCGAAAAAGTTTTATCATAAACACACACTTTATGGTGACTTAAGTTATAAAAGAAATGTCGTTCATTATTATGGTTACAATACTTTAAAAAATCAAATCGATGAGAAAAATAAAGATTTTACCAGGCAACGATATCAGCTGATTGAGCCTAAAATCAAGTTGCAAAGTCATTTTAAAGATAGCAGCGACATTAATCATGTAATTGATTTTGCTTACTATAATTTACAGAATTTGCATAGGGAAGCAGAAAACAATATTAAACTCCATACAGATGTTTCTACGTTTCTTAATCACGAGAAATTAAATGTGGGTTTATATGCGGATTATTATAACCATAAGCAAAGTACCGACACTATTAATGATTTAATTGTGAGCCTTGCTCCTTCTTTTGAAGCTAGCGGCAAGAAGTGGCATGCCACGGTTGGACTTCAGGGGACGTTAGATAACTTCAGGTCTAAAACCAAATTTTATTTCTATCCTAAACTGGATTTTGAATATGATATCTATGAGCATCTGATAGTTCCATTTGTGGGTGTAAATGGTGGATTAACAAAGAACAGTATGCGCAGTCTAAGTGATGCCAATCCATTTTTAGATACAACCTTCCAATACACAAACTCTAATACTAAATACAAAGTGTATGGCGGATTGAAGGGTAATTTAAGTACTAACACAAGTTATTATTTAGAAGGAAGTTACAGTAAAGTGGACAGCATGATGTTTTTTGTTTTGGATTATAGCGGTCTGAACCAGATGTATAATCGTTTTGATGCCATCTATGATAATACTACAATGATTAACGTCAAAGGCTCTGTGCAATACCAATTGAGAGAAAAAATAAAATTTATGGCTACCGGTAATTATTATTTATACCAAACTGAAAATCTGGAAAGAGCCTATCATCGTCCTGATTACGATTTAACATTGTCTTTTTTGTATAATTTAAAAAGCAAATTTATTATTAGAACTGATATATATACAATTGGAAAGCAGTGGAGCTACACGCCGGTGTTTAATGCTACTTTAAATAAAACGGAAATGCAATCACAACAATTAAAAGGATTAATTGATGCGAATATCGAGCTGGAATACAGATACAGTAGTATGCTTAGTTTCTTTACGCGCTTCAGTAATATTGCAAACCAACGCTATTACAGATGGGAAAGATACCCAAGTCAAAGATTCAATTTTATGATTGGCTTGACTTTTGTTCCTTTTTAATTAGATTAAATATCGGTCAT
>JBFWYJ010000110.1:0-9172 GCA_050186555.1 Bacteroidia bacterium | reverse complement strand
CAAAACCCCTAATACAATAAAGGCGTAAAAATATTCTGTATGCTCAAATCTATACATTAAGGCATTCTTCTTAAAATAGTGTATGCAAGCAACCTTTCAAAAACAATAATTATTAAAGCTGTTAATGCAAACGGCAAAAAATGCTCTGCTTTATTTGAAAAACTTTTTTCACTAATTATTGATTTCTCCATTTTATCAATTTCCTTATAAATATTAACCAAGCTCTTTTTATTAGTAGCCCGATAGTATTTTCCTCCCGTCATTTCAGCAATTTGTGTTAATGTGTTTTCGTCAATCTCAACATCCACATAATCAAATTCATACTCGCCGGGTGCATAAATTGCTACTGGCTGTAAAGCTTTTCCCATTGAACCAACACCAATGCAATAAACCCTAACGCCAAATGTTTTCGCCAAATCCCCTGCAGTTAACGGTGCTATTTCTCCCATATTACTAACGCCATCACTTATTAGAACTACGACTTTACTTTTAGCCTTACTGTCTTTTAGTCTTGCTACAGCGTTGGCCAATCCCATTCCGATAGCAGTGCCTTGATCCAGCATTCCTGCCTTCACCTCGGCAAACATATTCTTCAGCACCTTATGGTCTGTAGTAGTAGGACATTGAGTGAATGCCTCACCACCAAAAACTACTAAACCAATTCTATCATTCTTTCTAGCGTCAATAAAATCTATTAAAACGTCTTTAGCCACATTCAATCTATCAGGTTTAAAATCTTTTGCTAGCATTGAAAGGGAAACATCCAAAGAAAGTACAATGTCTATTCCTTCTGTCTTAGTGTCTTTCCAACTAGAACGAGACTGAGGTCTTGCAATTGCAATTATCAAAAAAGAAATCCCAATTAATCTGAATACGAATAAACTATGCCTTAATTTTACTCGCCAATTGCTTTTGATACCTTCAAATAATTGAAAACCAGAATAATTAAAATCTGCATTTAGCTGATTATTTCTGAACCAATACCAAATAACTAAAACAGGTATGATTAGAAATAACCAAAACCAATGTTTCTCGGCAAATTGTATGTCACCAAAAAACTCAGTCATTAGAATTTTCGTTTATTGAGCGTTTATCTTCCAGATTGTCCTGGTAATCTCGTTTTGTACCGTTAACAAAATCAAATGCGTTACTTAAGGTTAATTCATTTTCTTGTTCAACAGGCAAGACCTTTGCAAATTTTACAAAATCGCTTAATACTAATATTTGCTTTAGTTTTTCTTTACTCTCATTATCGATTACTTGAGACCTTATTACAAGCAATATTTCATCAGTAGTACTTTCAAGGGCTAATACTTGATAACGATCCTCTAAATACGTTCTGATTGTTTCTGATATTTCAGAATAATACTCCTTAAAGTTGCCCTCCTTCCAAATTGCTTTTTCTCTTATAATATTCAGTCGTTCAAGTGCCGCAATATGTGGTGGAATCTTTGGTTTTTCGGGTTCAATAATTTTAACCGCTTTTCTCTTGTTATACCTAATGATTAAAAAAGTTAAAGTGACTACAAACAATAACGCTCCCAATCCCCAATAAATGTAAGATTTGTACCAGCGCCAATCAAACTCCTCATTGAAAGGTGGTTTTATTTCCTTTGTTTTGGCCAAACTTGTATCTGTTGGAACAGTATGAACTTCCAACAATAAAGCTTCAGTTAATTTTACATTATTGGTATCTCCGTTGATTACAAACTTGAATGGCGGAATAACAAAATAACCACTATCATATGCGCTAACAACAATTTGTTGATGCTGTTGAATATAGTGTGGATTCGATTTATCAGGTATGGTAGTATCGATTGGAGTGGACGAAATAACTTCAACCTTTCCTGTTATGGTGTCTCCGATTTCAGGCCAAAGAACTTGATTAGCTCCATCCTGTGAATTGTAATAATAGTACAAATCCAATTTCACCTGCTCGCCAATTCTAATTTTGGAAGTGTCCATTTTCGCAGACACCATTATCTCTTGGGCATTTAGTCCAAAACTTAAAACTGCAAGAACTGCAACAATATATTTAATCAGGTTTGATTTCACTATCTTTTCTTAAATAAATTCATTAAAGGTTTTATATACCCTTCGTTAGTATGTACGTTAACGTTGTCGATTCCTGATTTAGCAAACATATCTTTAATTACCGCCTCATGCTTTAATCTGTTAATCTCAAATTGCTTTCTAAATTTTTTGTCGGAAGAATCCAGGTACATCCATTTACCGGTTTCGTTATCTTTTAATTTAATCAAACCAACATCCGGAATATTCATTTCCAAAGGATCTATCAATCTTAATGCTACAACATCATGTCTCTTAGCACAGATTTTTAGAGCATCGTGATAATTGTACGGTGCCATGAAATCGGACAAGATAAAACTTATAGATCTCTTTTTAATCACGCTGGTTAAAAACTTAAGCGGTACTTGAATATCTGTAGCAGAATTTTCAGGTTCAAAATTCAATAACTCTCGAATTATTCTAAGCACATGAGATTTTCCCTTTTTAGGAGGAATATATCTTTCAACTTTATCGCTAAAAAATATGACGCCTATTTTATCATTATTCGTTGATGCTGAAAATGCGATTACGGCGGCTATTTCTGTGATCAAATCACGCTTAAAAGAGCCTTTGCTGCCAAACTTACCACTTGCACTTACATCAATCAGTAACGTAACATTTAACTCACGTTCTTCTTCAAACACTTTTACATACGGAACGTTAAATCTTGCGGTGACATTCCAATCTATGGTTCTTACATCATCGCCGGGAATGTATTCTCGAACTTCTGAAAAAGCCATCCCTCTACCTTTAAAAGCAGAATGATATTCTCCGGAAAAAATCTGTCGACTTAATCCTTTAGTTTTAATTTCTATTTTTCTAACTTTTTTAAGTAGCTCTGATGTTTCCATTCGCTGTTTGATACCTAACTCATTTTTTGATTAAGGCACTTCAACTGTGTTTAATATTTCCGTAATAATATTTTCGGAAGTGATGTTCTCTGCTTCTGCTTCATAAGTTAATCCAATTCTGTGGCGCATAACATCCATGCAAACTGCACGAACATCTTCAGGAATCACATAACCTCTCCGTTTGATAAAAGCATACGCTTTAGCAGCTAATGCGAGGTTGATAGAGGCTCTTGGTGAACCTCCATATGAAATCATTCCCTCGAACTTTTGTAGTTTGTTCTCTTTGGGAAATCTCGTTGCAAAAACAATATCAACTATGTAGCGCTCAATTTTTTCATCCATATAAACATCCCTTACAATACTGCGAGCTTTAATAATGGCTTCCGGATTTAAAATAGCATTAGGCTGAGGCATTCCCTCAGGAGAAATGTTACTTCGAATAATTTTTCTTTCATCTTCCTTTGTCGGATAACCTATTACTACTTTCAGCATAAAACGATCCATTTGTGCTTCCGGTAATGGATAAGTTCCTTCTTGTTCAACAGGATTCTGAGTAGCTAATACCAAAAAAGGATTTGGTAACTTAAAAGTTTCTTCTCCAATAGTCACTTGTTTTTCCTGCATCGCTTCCAGCAAGGCTGATTGTACCTTCGCCGGCGCTCTGTTTATCTCATCAGCTAAAACGAAGTTTGCAAAAATAGGTCCTTTTTTTATACTAAACGCTTCTTGCTTTTGATTATAAATCATGGTACCGATAACATCAGCAGGTAATAAATCTGGAGTAAACTGAATTCTACTGAACTTTGCATCAATACATTTAGCCAGTGTGTTTATAGCTAGCGTTTTCGCTAACCCCGGAACACCTTCAAGAAGGATATGCCCGTTACTTAAAAGACCAATCAATAATCGTTCAATCATAATATTCTGACCAACGATCACTTTATCCATTTCAACATTTAGTAATTCAATAAAAGCACTTTCATTTTGAATTCGTTCGTTAATTTCCTTAATGTCTACCATAATTTACTTTTTTGCTAACACGTAAAATTAGCGATGTACAAGGCGAATACAATAGTTTTGCCCAGTTAAAATATGTTAATCAAAATAAACAATGTTAAGGCGCTGATCTTGTCTGTTTTTAGGTAATTTGCTCATTTATGAATACCTTTGAATCTATTATATTTTGTTATGACAATGACTGTTAGCAAGACAAATCAATTGATAGATTTAGAAAGTAAATACGGTGCGCATAATTACCATCCTATTCCGGTAGTTCTGGAACGAGGCGAAGGGGTATTTGTGTGGGATGTGGATGGTAAAAAATATTATGATTTTTTGTCGGCTTATAGCGCGGTCAATCAAGGGCATTGTCACCCAAGGTTAGTTAATGCCATTGCCGAACAAGCTAAAAAACTAACCTTGACCTCGAGGGCATTTTATAATTCAGAATTAGGTAAATACGAGAAGTTCCTAAGCGAGTTATTTGGATTTGACAAGGTATTGCCAATGAATAGTGGTGCAGAAGCAGTTGAAACGGCTTTAAAACTTTGTCGTAAATGGGGCTATGAAGTGAAAGGCATTAAAGAAAACGAAGCTAAAATTATTGTTTGTGCCGGTAATTTTCATGGAAGAACAATTACAATAATTTCTGCGAGCTCCGACCCTGATGCAAAGAAGAACTTTGGGCCATATACACCCGGAATTATTCAAATTCCATATGACGACATTGATGCGTTGAAGGAAGTTTTAAAGGATAATACTGTTGCAGGATTTTTAGTTGAACCGATTCAAGGTGAGGCGGGAGTTAAAGTGCCAAAAGATGGTTATTTAAAGATGTGTTCGGCGTTATGCAAAGAAGCCAATGTGTTATTTATTGCTGATGAAATTCAAACCGGATTGTGCAGAACAGGAAAAATGTTAGCTTGTGACCATGAAAACGTAAAACCGGACATCTTAATTTTGGGAAAGGCCTTGAGTGGAGGTATGTTACCAATAAGTGCTGTATTGGCCAATGATGAAGTTATGCTAACCATAAAACCTGGAGAACATGGAAGCACATATGGCGGCAATCCATTGGCTTGTGTAGTTGCAACAGAAGCTTTACAAATTTTATTAGATGAAAAGTTGGCAGAAAATGCCAATGAAAACGGCAAATTTTTAAGAAGTGAATTAAAAAATTTACAGAAGGAGACTGACGTTATTTCATTGGTTCGTGGTAAGGGCTTATTAAATGCGATAGTGATAAAAGAAAAAAACGGTAAAACTGCATGGGACGTTTGCATGAAATTAGCTGCGAATGGTTTATTGGCTAAGCCAACACATGGCGACATTATCCGATTTGCACCTCCATTGTGTATAACAAAGGGACAATTAGAAGAATGCGTTTCAATTATCCGCGAAACAATTCTAACTTTTTAAATTTATGCTCTATACTTTTTCTCAAGAAGGTGATTTCGAAATGAAAGCAACAACGTTCTTCGGAATGGAAGAATTATTGCGTCAGGAGATTCTTAAACTTGGAGGAAAAAACATAGAAGTTTTCAATCGTGGGGTGAGTTTCACCGGTGATTTAGGTTTTTTATATAAAGCAAATTTATGCTTGCGTACTGCCTTGAAGGTACTAATTCCAATTCATTCTTTTAAAGTTTATAGCGAAGATGATCTGTACAACAAATTAAAGGAGGTGCCTTGGAACGATTATTTCAATTACCAAAATACATTTAAAATTGAAAGTGTTTTAAATTCTGATTTATTTAGTCATTCTCTGTACGTTGCGCAAAAAGCAAAAGATGCAATCGTGGATAAATTCAGAGAACGTTACAACAAAAGACCAAGTGTTGATTTAATAGACCCGGATTTTAAAATTTATATTCATCTCTACAAAAATGAACTAACAATTAGTCTTGATAGTAGCGGCGATTTATTAAACAGAAGGGGCTATAGGGTTGACAGAGGAAAAGCACCTATGAATGAAATTCTCGCTGCCGCTCTCGTTTTGCAAAGCAACTGGCAACCTCATCAACAATTAATTGACGGCATGAGTGGAAGTGGTACGATAGCTATCGAAGCAGCTTTAATAGGAAATAATGTTCCTCCCGGAGTTTTCAGAAATAAATACGGTTTCATGAAATGGAAGAACTACAATGAAGAGTTATTTCAATTAATTTTTGATGCCTGTTTGAATAAGATAAAAGATAATGAATTGAAAATTGTTGCTGTAGAGAAAGACGCTTTAATGATTCCAAAAATAAAAGCCAATATCAAATCTGCGAAGCTTTTAGATGTAATTGAAATTGTCAATCAAGATTTTTTTGATTACAAACCTGTTAAATTATCTGGCGTTATGATTATTAATCCACCTTATGGCGAAAGGCTTAATGATACTGAAATTGAAAGCCTCTACAAAAAATTAGGGGATAAACTAAAACAAGATTTTAAAGGTTTGACTTGCTGGTTAATTACAAGCTCGAATGCAGGTAAAAAAAGTATTGGACTGCATGCTTCTAAAACACACACATTGTTTAATGGAAATTTAGAATGTAAATTTTTGAAATACGAATTATATGAAGGCAGCAAAAAGCAATCTAAATCAAATTCTGGAAATTAATTCCTTCATTATCATTGTCATTTTAGGCTCCTGCTCTCCTGCTACCTGTTGAACCTCTTCGTGACTAACATTCTGAACTTCACCTTCAACACCCAAATCAGTGATAATGCTTATTCCAAAACATTTTAATCCGGAATGCTTTGCGACAATTACTTCAGGTACAGTACTCATTCCTACAGCATCCGCTCCTATTCTCCAAAGATAACGGTACTCTGCGGGTGTTTCAAAACACGGGCCGGTTAAACCTGCATATACACCTTCCCGAACGGGAACTGATAGTTCCTTAGAAATATCTTTAGCAAGATTAATATATGCCTTATAGTAAGGCTCACTCATATCAACAAAACGAGGACCTAATTTACTTTCATTTTTTCCAATCAAAGGATTTGTAGGAAATAAATTAATGTGGTCGTTAATAATCATAATATCGCCAACATTAAAGGCAGGATTCATTCCTCCACTCGCATTGCTCACAATTAATGAATGTATACCAAGCGCCTTAAATACTCTTACCGGAAAAGTAATTTGTTGCATATCGTAGCCTTCGTAATAATGAAATCTACCTTGCATTGCAATAATTTTCTTGCCGCCAAGTTTTCCTAGAATTAATTTCCCGCTATGACCTTCAACTGTGCTTACAGGAAAATTGGGGATTTCAGAATATGGCATAACATACTCAACGATGATTTCTTTAACTAAACCACCTAATCCTGTGCCTAAAATAATTCCTATTTCAGGCTTGAAGCCGTTAGTTTTAGTTTGAATACTTGTGGTGGTAAAATCTATTTGTTCTAACATACTTTAATATAACTTCATTAAACTCTTCCTCATTTTCTTTGAATGTAATTTCGACAGGCAATATATAAAGATTCATTTTTGAAACAATAGGGAAAAGTTTGTCGCTTTTTAAGCGCATAAAATCTTTCTCAGTAGTAATGATTAGCTTATTTTCTGATTGAATTTGATCGTAAAATCGTTGCATATCCGTTACTTCTTTAGGAAGAAATTCATGATGATCATCAAAAGGAAAATGAAAAACTTCATTAGCAAACTCCTTGAGATAAACCACCATCGGTTTTGGATTAGCAATTCCGGTAATCAGAACAATTTGGTATTTATATAATTCCGATTCAACCTTAATCTTTCTACTGTTATCAAAGGCATTATATAACGTGCCGTATTTCAAATAAGAAAAGAAAACTCTTTGGTGAATTAGTGGTGAAATGTCTTTAATGAAGTTTCTTAACTCTATTGGCTTTGTGTTTTCAGGAGTTTTAGTAACAACAATCACATCAGCTCTCCATCTGTTTGAAATTGGTTCTCTAAGTGTTCCTAATGGCAAAAGTTTGTCCGAAAAATAAGGGTTGTTATATTCAGTTACCAGAATATTAAACCCACATTTAATCCAACGATGTTGAAAAACATCGTCTAAAACCACCGTGTGTGGTGGGTTCTCTAAAGCGGCCAATTTCTTTACTCCATTAATCCTATTGGCATCTACAGCAACAGGAATATTATAATTAGTGTTGTAAATAAGTGGTTCATCACCAATTTCATCGGCAGTTGAGTTCTCTGTTGCAAGAATAAACCCTTTTGTTTTCCGCTTGTAACCTCTGCTTAAAGTGGCTGTTTTAATGTTTTCACCCATTAATAGCTTAACAAGATACTGCACCATTGGTGTTTTTCCGGCTCCTCCAACAGATAAATTACCAACACCGATTGTATGAATTTCCGGAGAATACGATTTAAGCACACCGAGGTCAAATAGTTTGTTTCTGATATAAACTCCTAGCCCATATAAAACTGAGAGTGGATATAAGGCTATTTTTAGTGCACTGTTCAGATCTTACCAAATATACTTTTACAACTTACTTTTTTCTAAACCACGATGCGGGTTGTTCGGGTCAAATTCTACATCGTAAAAATGAGAACCTTTATTGTAACTAAATTTAATCGTTGATTTTCCGTCCCATTTTAACGGGTCTTCTGTAGTCATGTTGGTTATTGTACTTATACAAGACGCAATTTTTGTTGCTTTAAATTTCGGTTTAGTATATGGAATCACCTTGTTGTCTTTAAACACCCATTTTACAAAATAAACTTTTGTCTCATGCTTTCCGTGACAGATACCTCCTTTGTAAGGAGTCTTTGCAAAAGCATCAATATAAATCAACCAATAAACGGTGTCCTTTATTTCCTTTTTGTAAAGTAACTTATAAACTTCAGGATCCTTACACATAGTGTCAGTAATCATGTAGGTGAAATTGGTGTCTTTGGCTGTAATGTTAACACACAACTTAATTTTTTCCTTCTTCTTGCTTTTCGGATGAGGATGTCGCGAATAAACTCTAAATGAATTTCTCTCTTTCTTCAGTTGCACCCTAAATACAGCCCTCAAACTATCATTTTTTTTCTTTCTCTCAGGATAAAATTTTTCCTTTCCTGTATCAGAATCAATTTCTGTTTCAGGCTCTAATGTATACTCAAATTCTTTCCATGGATCATATTCCTCCTCTTCTTCCCCTGCTAATCTATCAGTAGGTTCATCTTCAACATTCTTGCCTTTTTTACCTTTAACTGTTTTAGTTGTTTTACTTTTTACAGTTGATTTGCCTTTTGTTTGAGCCTCACCTAAAAATGAACC
>JBFWYJ010000109.1:0-9199 GCA_050186555.1 Bacteroidia bacterium | reverse complement strand
TAGTTATAATAACTTATATCATTCTGAATTTGAAAAGGAAGAAGAATTACCGGATAATTTTTATTTGGAATTTAAAACAAATAACTATTACACGCATAATGCCTGGACATTATACGATGATAACGATAATATCATAGCTACAAGCAGTTTCACGGCTGCAAATACCTTATTCAAAGAGCAGTTTAATCTGACAGGCTGTTATAAGTTAGTTATTACTGATGTTGGTCAGGATGGGCTTTATTGGTGGGCTAACACCGCTCAGGGAAGTGGTTACATCAGATTCAGAGATTTAAATAATAATACTTTAAAAACTTTGCAAACAGATTTTGGAGGATTTATCGTGTACAGTTTTTCAACGTATCCAACAACGTCTGTTGCTGAAAAAGAATTTGGCGGATATGTAAAAGTTTATCCGAATCCTGCCATGGATAAGGTTTATATTGAAGGCAACGCAACTGAAAATTCAGAGGTGAAGTTATTAAATGCATTAGGACAAGTGCTTGGTAGTTACAAAACAGACATGCAAGGTAATTTAATGATTGATGTGTCTAATCAAAATCCGGGAATCTATTTCGTTGAAATAACCAGAGGAACTAAGATGGTTGTTAAGAAAGTTGTAGTTCAGTAGTTATTCAAATAAAGCATCCATCTGATGATGCAATGCTTCATCACTAGATGTGTCAGTATGTTGAATTAAACCAACAGAAGGATTTAATTTGTAATCTTTAGCCCATTCTTGATGATTGGCAGCTAAGGCTTGTACAGACGATATCAGGTAATCAATTTCTTCGTCTGTATGCGTAGGGTGTATCGACATTCTTATCCATCCCGGTTTTTCAGATAAATCACCTGAACTGATTTTATTGGTAATAGTACAAGATGTTTCCTGGGTTACATTCAATAAATAATGTCCGTACGTACCTGCGCATGAACAACCACCACGTGTTTGAATTCCAAACTTATCATTTAGCATTTTAACACCAAGGTTATAATGCAGTCCATCTATGTAAAAAGAGATTACACCTAATCTGTCTTTGTGTTGCGATGCCAAAATGTGAATGTTATTGATTGGAGAAAGTTCATTCCAGATTTTATCAATAATAACAGCTTCTCTGTCGTGAATATTCTTTACACCCATTTTATCTTTTAATTTGATGCAAAGTGCTGTTTTAATAGTTTGTAGAAAAGCCGGCGTACCACCATCTTCTCTGGCTTCAATATCATCTGTGTATTTATGTTCTCCCCAAGGGTTGGTCCAATCAACTGTTCCGCCTCCCGGATGATCAGGCACTTTATTGGTATAAAGCTTTTTGTTGAAGATTAATACACCTGCTGTTCCAGGTCCGCCTAAAAATTTATGAGGTGAAAAGAAAATAGCGTCAAGATATTTGCCATCAGCATCCTTTTGATGCATATCAATTTCAATATATGGAGCAGAACAAGCAAAATCTACAAAACAATACCCTCCGTGTTTATGTGCAATCTGAGAAATTTCCTGATAAGGTGTAAGTATTCCTGTCACATTAGAGCAAGATGTTACTGAAGCAATTTTTAACTTTCTGTTTTTATATTTTGCAAATGCTTTTTCAAAGTTTTCTAATGATACCAATCCATCTGCAGTCGGTTCCACAATAACAACTTCTGCTATTGTTTCCAGCCAGCTTGTTTGGTTGGAATGGTGTTCCATGTGCGTAATAAAAACTACAGGTCTTTCATTTTCAGCTATCGTAATTTTTGATTTAAACTTTTCACTCAATTTCAACCCTAAAATTCTTTGAAACTTGTTTATTACACCTGTCATTCCGGAGCCGGCAGAAATAAGTATGTCCTCTGAACCAGCGTTCACATGATTTTTAATTATTTCTCTTGCTTTATGATAGGCATGCGTCATAGCCGAGCCTGTAGCATTGGTCTCAGTATGTGTGTTGGCAACAAAAGGCATGATACCTTTAACTAAAGTGTCTTCGATAGTTTGATAGCATCTGCCACTTGCGGTCCAATCAGCATAAACTATAGGAATCTTTTCGTGATACGGTGTACTAATCGACTGATCTATCCCTATGATGTTTTTTCTGAATTGACTAAAGTGTTCTTGCATAATTCGTGCAGGAAATTATTTTACCGGATTTTCTGGTATATTGATTTCATAAGAACTCCAGTTTTTTCCACTGGTATTCCAATAATAAAAAACAGATTTTCCGCTAGACGTATCCCATACTAAACACACATCTCTTCCGGTTTTATCAACATAAGGCTTCATCATGTAATTGCCTTTCGTTCCCGGTAAAGGGTCTGCCGGCATATTAATCGCATAAGCCTTCCAATTTCTGGCACTTGTACTCCAGTTATAAAATACCGATTTCCCGGATTTGGTATCCCAAACCAAAACAACATCTCTGCCTGAATTATCAATATAAGGCACCATCATTATTTGACCTGTAGCACCAGTTAGTGGACTAGCGGGTATATTGATTTCATAAGGTTTCCAGTTTTTAGCCGATGTATTCCAAGAATAAAATACAGATTTGCCGGTTGTTACATCCCAAGCCAGACAGACATCTCTCCCGGTATTATCAACATATGGGTACATTTGTGTGTTGCCTTTTGTTTGTGCTTCAATATTTAGATTAATAAAGAAGATAAATAGAATTACGATTGTTTTTTTCATTTTTATAGGTTTAATTTAGTTTATATCCAGCTTTAATAGCATCGTAGGCATTAAATGTGCCAATTGATTTTGAAATTAACAGGTTATTTCTGTTTTCGCAAAAAATGTCACACTCTATTGTCATCAAGCGATTTCCTTTTTTTATGACTTTGGCTACCGCTTTCAATTTATCATTTAATAAAGCAGGTGAAAGGAAATGAATTTTGTACTCAACGGTGCTAACTACTTTATTGTCTGTATGAACCGCCGACAGTCCGCAAACACCTAAAGCGGCATCTGCCAATGCAGAAATTGCACCTCCATGAGCTGCACTTGGTGTTGCCAAATGCTTTTCTTCAATTTTCAGGTAGTAGTTTACTTCTCCCGGTGCAATTATTTCAAATTGCATACCTAGATATTTACCAAATTGATTCTGACTGATATATTGTTCAATAAGGGATTCAGACATGAGATAAATATAGGGTTAATTTGTAAAAATTTTGATATTACTGTTCAATATTAAATAACTAAAAACACCGTTTTTACTATATTTGCCAAGAATGAAATTGCTGCATTTTTTATTTCTTTTTCTTGGTCTTTCAATAAAGATTAGCGCTTGTCAGTGTCCTACAGTTCCGCCGTTAAGCAAGTTTTCTCTTCAAGGTTATGAGATTATTTTTAAAGGTAAAGTGATTTCTGTGGTGGATTGCGATAATAAACCGGGTGTAGCTGTTTTTAAAGTACTTGAATTATATAAAGGAGAGGCAACAGAATTTCATAAAGTGACTTTTAATTGCAGCGATCCCTGTCATATTAAGTTTTCTGAGGGAGAAGAATGGATCATATATGGTACTTACCGGCAGATTGGTAGTACTATGATGGATTGGTGTAGCAGAAGCAGAAAATATTTTAATAATGAGAAGTTAGATTTTTATGCGGTTAACCTGGGTATTTCATATTATGACGAGGTGAAATTTTTGCAGGACAGTTTAGGCATATACAGACTTAGAAAATCTACGCCTAGCGCAGAAAACAGGAATGTGTTACCAAACACAACTCAATCAATTGTAATTTTAATTAGTTCACTTATAGCATTGGTGCTCTTTTACTATATCTTTGATAAGGTAATGAAATAACTATGTCTAAAACCACCGAAAGCGATTCGTTATACAACGACTTAGAAAAAATGTCTGTGTTAGAATTATTGATGAATATCAATAAAGAGGATAAAACGGTGCCTGGTGCTATCGAAAAGGTTATTCCTAATATCGAGAAGTTGGTAAATGTAATCGTTGAGAGAATGCAAGAAGGCGGCAGATTATTTTACATGGGGGCCGGAACAAGCGGAAGATTAGGGATTGTTGATGCGAGCGAATGTCCGCCTACTTATGGTATTGAACATGGAATTGTTGTTGGTATAATAGCAGGAGGAGATGAGGCAATAAGAAAAGCAGTAGAATTTGCAGAGGATGATTTGAATCAGGGTTGGAAAGACTTGCAAGTGTATCATATCAATGAAAAAGATGTTGTCATCGGAATTGCTGCAAGTGGTTCTACACCTTATGTTATTGGCGCTTTAAAAACTTGCAATGAAAACAAAATTGCAACAGGTTGTATTACCTGTAATTTAAATAGCGAATTGGCCGCCGTGTCAAAGTATCCAGTTGAAATTGTTGTTGGTCCTGAATTTGTTACCGGTTCTACCAGAATGAAAAGTGGTACAGCTCAAAAACTGGTCTTGAACATGATTTCTACCAGTGTGATGATTAAGCTTGGTCGTGTGAAAGGCAATAAAATGGTTGATATGCAATTGAGCAATAATAAGCTGGTTGACAGAGGAACAAAAATGATCATGTCTAATACAGGAATAGAGTCATACGACGAAGCAAAGGAACTCCTTTTAAAACACGGCAGCGTTAGAAAAGCTACAGATGCATTTCTAAAAAAATAGATTACCAATTGTTGTTTTGCACAAAAAGGAGAGATTTTGCCATCTCTTCATGCATGTAGGTGTCCTTCTTTATAAATGGAACAACTTTTCTGAAGTTTTTATATAATAGCTCGATTATTGAGGATGATTTCGATTTCGTTTCAAATTCAAAAGCTTGAGCAGAGGTAAATAATTCTATTGCTAAAACACGCTCTGTATTTAAAACAACTTCTAAGCATTTAGTTGCTGCATTGGCGCCCATACTCACATGGTCTTCCTGTCCATTACTGCTTACAATGCTGTCAACGGAAGCCGGTGTACATAATTGTTTGTTCTGGCTCACAATGCTGGCAGCTGTGTATTGAGGAATCATGAATCCTGAATTTAAACCCGCTTCCTTCATTAAGAATGGCGGCAAATTTCTTTGACCGGATATCAATAAATAAGTCCTTCTTTCTGAAATGGAGGCTAATTCGCTTACCGCAATGGCCAGAAAATCTAATGCTAATGCCAAAGGCTGACCGTGAAAATTTCCGCCACTGATAATGTCATCTTCCTTCGGGAAAATAGTTGGGTTGTCTGTAACTGAATTAATTTCAGTTTCTACAACAGTTGTTACATAATCAATAGTGTCTTTTGAAGCGCCATGTACTTGCGGTATACAACGGAAAGAGTAGGGGTCTTGCACCTGTGTTTTTTCTCTGGAGAAAATTTTGCTTCCCTTTAATATAGATGTAATATTTTTTGCAGTTTGAATTTGTCCCTTATGTGGTCTTACCAAATGAATGTGCTCTTTAAATGGTTCCGGCCTGCAATCAAAAGCTTCTAATGACAAACATGAAATTACGTCAGCTGCTTTGCTAACACTTTTAGCTTTAATTAAATTATAAACAGCGTATGCACTCATGAATTGCGTACCATTTAAAAGCGCCAAGCCTTCTTTACTTTTTAAATGGATGATTTTTAATGATGCAGCATTTAATGCTTTTTTTGCGTCAACAATTTTTCCATCTTTCCACACTTTACCTTTTTCAATAAGCGGCAAACTTAAATGTGCCAAAGGTGCTAAATCACCGCTTGCGCCTAATGAACCCTGGGTATAAACAACAGGGAAAATTCTGCGATTGATAAAATCAACTAATCTTTGAACGGTGCTTAATTGCACGCCACTGTGTCCGTAAGAAAGCGATTGAACTTTTAAAAACAACATCAATTTAACCAATTGTACATCTGCTTCTTTTCCAAAACCACAAGCGTGACTGATGATTAAATTGTTTTGTAAAGTTTCTAATTCGTTATCCGGAATTTTTACATTGCACAATGAGCCAAATCCCGTATTGATGCCGTAGATAGGTTTTTTGCTTTTCTTTAATTTCTCTTCGAGGTATTTTCTACCATTGTTTATTGCGTTTTTCGCTTCCTGAGATAATTCTACTTTGGCATTATCATCATTCAAGAATTTTTCTAGTTGACTTATAGATAATTTCTCAGAAACTTTAATAATAAACTTTCCCATGCATTAATTTTTTACAACTGCAATTAATTCTTCTTTGCTTACCTGTGTTTGTTCACCTGATTGTAAATTTTTTAGTGAAAATTTACCTGTTTGCATCTCATTGGAGCCAATTATACAAACATACGGGATGCGTTTCTTATCAGCGTACTCAAACTGTTTCTGCATTTTTTTGTTATCAGGATACAGCTCACAAGCAATGTTTTGTTTTCTTAAATCTGAAATAAGTTTTAAGCAAAATTGTTCTTCCTCTTTTCCAAAATTGACAAACAGGATTTTTGTGGTAGATAAAGTTATTTCTTCCTGAGGAAATAAATGCAATTCATTCATCACATCATAGATTCTGTCGATACCAAATGAAATACCAACACCACTCATGTTTTTTAATCCGAAAACACCCGTCAAATCATCATATCTTCCACCTCCTAGTATACTCGGACTAAAATCACCTGCATTGGCCTTCACTTCAAAAATAGTTCCTGTATAATAATTCAATCCTCTTGCCAAGGTGATGTCCAGCTCAAGATTGATGTGTTTGAGATCAAGATTTGGAAGTGAATTCCAGATATGACTGAGTTCTTCAATGCCTTTTTTTCCAATTTCAGAATTGGAAAATATATTGTTTAGCAAATCTAGTTTGCTTTTAAAATCACCTTTGAAATCTAATAAGGGTGTAATTTTATTAATGGCAGCTTCGCTTAATTGCTTTTCCTGCAATTCCTTGACCACACCATCTTTCCCAATCTTGTCTAATTTATCAATGGCAACAGTAATGTCAATTAATTTGTCAGAGGCGTCACATATTTCTGCTAGTCCGGATAAAATTTTTCTGTTGTTGAGTTTTAGCGTAACCGGAATTTTCAATTCAGCGAATACAGATTCAATTAATGAAATCAATTCTAATTCATTCACCAAACTGTTAGAGCCAATCATATCTGCATCACACTGATAAAATTCTCTGTATCTGCCTTTCTGCGGCTTGTCTGCACGCCAAACAGGCTGAATTTGGTATCTCCTAAATGGAAAAACAATATCATTCTGGTGCATTACCACAAAACGCGCAAATGGAACCGTTAAATCGTAACGTAAAGCTTTTTCAGTAAGGACATCTGTATTGATTGAAGCGTTCAAGCTTTCTTCAAACTTCTCACGCAGCTCCTCCTTCTTTTTGCTTTCGTGTAAGCGTGAGTTTAGGATTTTAAATATTAACTGATCACCTTCATCTCCATATTTTCCGGTAAGCGTTTGGATATTTTCCATGGCCGGCGTTTCAATTGGTTGAAATCCGAATAGCTTAAACTGATTTCTGATGATGGAAAAGATGAAATCACGTTTCCTAACGTCCTCCGGTCCGAAATCTCTGGTGCCTTTTGGTATGCTTGGCTTCATGGAAAATAACAAAAATTAGAATTCCTGTAAAATTAGTTTTTTAATACTAATATTCGAATGGAATATATAAAACACTGAATAATAAGTAGTTATATAACCCCTAATTTATTGGGATATACGGTCAAAAATCATGACAGAAACTTTTGAGACTGAAAAAGTTTCCTTAGTTTTGCGAAACATTTTTGAACTTCAAACGTCATATAGAGATGAAATTTACTAAATCGATTCTTGTAGCACTTTTAGTGATTATTACAGGAACAACTTTCGCGCAAGAAAAATATACCGTTAGCGGTTATGTAAAGGATAAAAAGAATGGTGAAAGTTTAATTGGCGCAAGTGTTGTTAAAGCGGGTACAACTCTTGGAACTATTGCCAATGAATATGGCTTTTACTCATTAACCCTTCCAAAGGGAACGCATTCTATTACTATCTCTTACATCGGTTACAATTCTCTAACCTTTGAAATTGATCTAAGCAAAAACATGATTAAGAATGTGGAGATTTCTGGTGAGGGCACAGAGCTGGCGGAAGTAACTGTTTCAGCAGAAAAGGAAGATGAAAACATTAAGAGTGTTGAGATGGGGGTTGCCAAATTAGATATCAAACAAATCAATAAAATTCCTGCTTTGTTAGGTGAGGTAGACATTGTGCGTGCCGTACAGTTATTGCCGGGTGTAACTACAATGGGTGAAGGTGCAAGCGGTTTCAATGTTCGTGGTGGAAATATTGACCAGAATTTAATTTTATTGGATGAGGCGCCTGTTTACAATTCCTCACACTTATTTGGTTTCTTTTCTGTGTTTAATCCGGATGCTGTTAAAGACGTTAAGTTAATTAAGGGTGGTATTCCTGCTCAATACGGTGGTCGCGTTTCTTCTATTTTGGATATCCGCATGAAGGAGGGTAACAGTAAGCAGTTAGCCGTAAATGGTGGCGTAGGGACCATCTTCAGTAGGTTAAGTATTGAAGCACCAATTGTAAAAGACAAAGTGAGTTTTATTTTGGCAGGAAGGAGAAGTTATATTGATGCTTTGGTAAAACCATTTTTAAAATCTTCAAATCCTTTAAAAAATTCTGACTTTTATTTCTACGATGCAACGGCAAAAATAAACTGGAAAATAAACGATAAGAATACGGTTTTTGCCAGCGGTTATTTTGGTAGAGATGTTTTTGGTGCCGACGCGTTTAAGTTTGATTGGGGAAATTCAACTGCAACTGCGCGTTGGAATCATATATTCTCGAACAAACTTTTCATGAACACAACTGCTTTTTATAGCAATTACAGTTATTCTCTTGGTTTTAAATTGGAGCAACTAAATCAAACCTTTGATTGGAACAGCAATATTATCAATTACAGTTTCAAACCGGATTTCTCTTATTACTTAAACAATAATAACACCATACGCTTTGGTGCACAAGCATTGCTGTATGATTTTCGTCCCTATGACGCAACCGGTCAGTTTGAAGAAGGGGCAAAGGTTACTTTTAAATCTGACAGCAGATACGGATTGGAATATTCCGTTTATGCGTCCAATGAACATAAAGTGTTACCTCGTTTAACTTTAGAGTATGGTGTTAGATTAAGTATGTACTCTTTCTTAGGCAAAGGAAAGGCATATTATTTCAGAGATACTATTCCAAACGAACCACTTCCTTTAGATACCGTTCAAACTTATAAGAACGGAGAGGTAATCACTTCTTACTTTATTCCGGAACCAAG
>JBFWYJ010000108.1:0-9236 GCA_050186555.1 Bacteroidia bacterium | reverse complement strand
TGATTTCCTCTTTCGTAATTTAATTTCCTAAAA
Source organism: Bacteroidia bacterium (assembly GCA_050186555.1). GTDB lineage: Bacteria > Bacteroidota > Bacteroidia > B-17B0 > Aurantibacillaceae > Aurantibacillus. Next base: position 9,203 of record JBFWYJ010000108.1, on the reverse strand, counting down.
AAAGCTTAATAATTCTGTGGTTTGCATCGGAACGAACTTCGGTTAATTGAATTTTGCATTTGGGACAATATAAAGGTTCATGTTCAGCCATTCCATAAACTTCTCCAATTTCAAATAATGGGCTAATATTACAAGCTTCACAATACGGCAAGCAATATCTAGTTGCCTTGGTGAAAATTTCTGGGACATCAGTAGGAGGCATGTAGTAATAATCCTTCAAGTATTCGTAATCAATTTTTCTGAGTTCGATATTTTTATTTTCCGCGTAATTTTTTACACCATCACTAAAACCTTGTGTTGTAACAATAGAAGCACGGGTAACGCCTAAATCTTCCATTTTTCCTTGCAAAGAATCAATGTATGTTAAGGTCACTTTACGAGAAAGATTTTTGCATTCAACTATTGAAAATATCTTAAGAGTTAAACTGCTGCTATAAATTACAACGTCAACTTGTCTTTTCTTTAGACTGTGTCGACCGACTATCATTTGATTATCTAATACAAATTTCTTTGGATAAAGTTCTCTGTATAGCTTTAGAATTTGTAATTCATAATCCTTCCAATCCTCACGTTCCAATTTATTTCTTCTTCGTTTTGTCATTTAAATTTAAAATGATTTGTACATAACTTTTGTAATTTGTCCACTAAACTTGTTCTTCTGCCTGTGAATCTTTTTGGTTTTCATCAAAATATTGGACTTTACCTATTTTACCCATGAAGAAATGCATGTAGGGAGACTTATTGCCAGGGTCAGATTCATCAACTGTAGTCATGCCAATGTTTTGTTTAATTTGTTCGGACTCTATATCGTCCACAGCTTGCTTGATCTTTTCGCGAATCTGATAATACTCATAAGAAATCGATTCAACGTCTGCTAAAGTGATTTCCGAAATAATAAATCTGTGTACCACACGATTTCTGTCTTCATATAATTTGTATAGATTATCAAACGTTGCTTCATCTAATATCCCTAGTTCTTTTGCTTTTTTATAAATGTCTTTTTCCGATTTCTTTTTATCCGTAGCACCTTGATAAATCCATTCTTTTTCAATAACCATATTTCTATTGATTAGTTGTTTTTTTAGAACTATGGCTATGCGCAAAAGCGAGTCTATTTGAGTTCCGAGAAGACAAGTAGCTTCAATGAAAGCTTTACTCTCAATTGCCTTACTAAGCATCAAATTCGTTGCACCTATCCCTTGCAGAAACATTTCGAACCGATAGGAATTTAATTTTCGTTCTTTATATTCGTCTGGAATTAAATCGAATGACGCTAGTATTTTATGAACTGTTTTTACCTTTTCTTCTACAGGCACAGGGTTAAGTTCTGGATCAGCATCTTTATCGACTATTAAGGTGAAATGTATTACCTCGTTGCCGAATATGGTTGTCCAACTTTTTATGATTAAAGAGTCTTCTTCGTTATCAGGATATGCACGATAATCGACATCGCTGATTTCAAGAGGAGGTAACAAACTAAACATTTGAACCAGTTCCTTTTTGCGTTGCTCGCTTTCTATTTTAGTAATTGAGAACTGGAAACAATCAGAATTCCAAGGATCGTATTCTTCGAATGTATGTACACGATTATCAAGAAGTGAATACTTCCATGATATAGGAATTTTTATCTCAAAAACTGCGTTATCATCAACAAATCGTTTCATAATTAAACTGCTTCATTAAAGATACTTATTTTTTATTCAGACTGGTTATAGCGCCTGCGGCTGTGCGGTGGGAGAAGTGGCTGCAAATAGTGTAGCTTTTCGTGGAACGGTTTGCGGACACTTGTGCAGCTTTAGCGAGCCGTCTGCGAGTGGAGCCGAGGGTGGGAGACCGGGAGCAGTGAGGTACGAGCTGTGGGGGCGACCTATGTTGCAAGTGTGGCAAATAGAAAAAGTCCGCGAAGCGACCTTAGTTTATGCCACACGATAGACAACACAAGCCACGCCCGAAAAATGCAAACGAACAAATAAATTATCTACCGACAAGAGGTTTGCATTCTTTCGGGTGTGGCGCAGCCCGAGGCGACCAGCAGGCGAGCAAAATTATTGGCAGCCGGTGGACTTACAAGCGACTGAAATTTATGGAGTGAGGATTGCCCAGGCATGAGCACCTTGATTTAAAAATTACTTCGCGAATGGCAGGGCAACCGCAACGGAATAAATGAAGTGGCTTGGAAGGACACTGGAGGCTGCCGTGAGGAAGAGGGAGGAACGCAAAAAGCATGACAAGCTTGCGATAGCAACCCGAAGGGCATTGCCACTTTTGTTTATGCCTTTAAAAATTTACTCGTAAAACAAATGTGGCAATGGCTTGGCGTGATTTTTTGCTGACGACCGATGACGAACACCTTATAACCTGTGCGGCATCTTAATTGATGAATTCCTTTACTGGTGTAGGTTGCTTTTTAAGATTGGCAGAATTTTGTTCCAGAAGTTTTTTAGAGAGTTTATTGATCTTTTTTATTGGAATGTTTTTCCACTTGGTTAAATCGGTTTCCATTTCTTTGCCGAATATTTTTTTTGATAAATCTCTCATCACGCAATTGTTTGCGAATGCGTGGGAGTTATTTCTATCTCTTGAAGAATTACCTAAGAAAAAAGAAATAAGGTTGTAAATAGAACTTTGCGCATAAGAAAGTTCAATTAATTTAGCTCTGTATTCCAAGTCTGCTCCAGATAACTCGGGATATAATTTGTAATCTGCGAAATGTTGACCCTCATGCTTCAAGTAACTAATTTTAAAATTTTCGCTTTCTAAATCATAAGTACTTCTTACACAAAACAGGGCGTCACTTGTTGCCCAACCACCTGGAAAATAGGTTCCAAAAGTGGCGTATTCTTCCCAACCCATTGTAATTATGCTATCCATAAAAACTACCTTTACTTTTATTTTTGTTTTAAGCAAGACAACATCAAAATTAACCGTAGATTCTTTGGCCCAAACAAGCAGATCATAATACCCGGCTGTTTTGCCATTAGCAACTCCAAAACCTCTTGCGTTCAATAATTGCTTTGTATATTCAGTAAAATTATTCGCAATAGTGTCTTGCGGTATGTTTTTATTTTTGGATACGGTTGAATACAGATACGCTGTTAATTTCTCTTTTAAGGCAGAATCGGCTGCTTCTACATTTTTGTTTTGCAATAAAATTGATTTCCAATATTGCTGATATATTTTTATTATTGAAACTAATACAGTATCTTTTGTTTTATAGTCAAAATCTTCATCTTGAAAGCGAAAACGATGCAGGTACTTGTTTTTAAAGGAAAGTTGTTCTTTATCAAGTTCTCCATCTGAAACCGAATCCAGTTTATCTATAATGATCTTAACATTGCCTTGTAAGGCAGAAAAATACAAATCGGCCGGAATAATACTATTTGATTTTTGTGACCAAGCCGAATTCAAAATTGAAATAAAGTAAACTATAGAAACAAGCTTTTTCATACTACAAAGTACTGTTTTATTATTCGAAAAAAATTGTACAGGATTAACTATTTAGAATTCTACGGAATTTGGCTGGTGAAACTTTGTAAAGGGACTTGTAGTTTCTAATGAAATGAGCTGAATCGTAAAAGCCACATTCGAGAGCTATTTGTGTGATAGATTTTTTAGTATTAAAGAGTAAATAATCGGCTTTTTTAAGACGCGTTGAAGTTTGATAATCACCAATAGTGATACCGGTTTTCTTTTTAAAGCAAGCGGCTAAATAAACTGGATGCACAAAGACCCTCTCTGACAAGGAGTATATTGTATGATGAATGCTTAATTCGTTTTCTAAAATTTGCTTGATGTTTTTTATCCATGCCAAATTTGTGTCAGGAAAATCGAGCTTATTTATTTCAAAAAGCCAATTTATAAGATGTTCAGGAGTATCCTGATGATTACCGCAGATAAATGAATTCAGCGTCTTATAAATGACAGGAAACGTCCCGCACTTATAGATTTGCCATTTGGCAGGTAAGGAAAGATTAAAATCTAAATAATGTTTCCAAGTATTTTTGAATTCTACATTGAAACAAAGTCCCGGACTACCGGTAAAACCGTTTGAATGGTCGTAATTTGCCGGACGAAAAACAATTTCGCCATTGTTGAGTAGTTCAGTACTCTTATTGTTTTTTTCGATATAGGGGCCAGTTGCTAAAAGACTTATGTAGGGGTTCTCGTGGTAGTGCTTACCATATTGGTCTTGCGCCCCATAACTTGTAAGAGATAGCCACGCGAAATCGAGTTCCATCTTTTTTTTTAATTGACCATAATTCTGGCCTTCAGGCATACGAGTAGATTTCATAATTTGAAGATAAGAAATTCTAGGGTGTTTTGACGTTATCTTTTGCTGACGACCGATGATGAACACCTTATAACCTGGGGGGGGATTTGTGTGAAAGATGATTTTTGTTACGAGAACTATTTTGTCACAAAGGTATCAGATTATGATAACTTTCTGACCAAAAAACTTCCTTGTGAAATATATGGTTTACATTTTGTATTGACATAAACCCCATATTTTAGGGTTTATCCTATCTTAAAATGTAAAGAAGGAGACTCCGTTTCAGAGGCGTCATGTACCTAAAAACCGATTTTTGGTACATGAGAAGTGTGTCATGTACATCGGAGGTACATGATAGAACCTTTGCTTTTCATTTTACATTAAAAGCTTATCGCTTTTTGTATTTGTGGGCTTTCCAGTAATGTTCCTTTATAAGAATTTCGACATCGGAAAGCAGGTAATAGATCTTATTTCCTATTTGAGAAAAAGAGATTTTCCCCTCATCACGCCATACTTGTGCCGTTCGTTTTGATATTTTCATCAGGGTTAGAAATTCCTCGTTATCAAGAAATTTTTGATGAGAAGGTGTGGTTAGTTTTTTTACGTGTTCGTTTAGGGTGTCAAGACGTTTGATGATCTCATTGTACTCTTCCCTTGTAATCATAAATACTTCCATAATTTTTAAATTTTAACTGCGGAAGTTAGACCCATTTATTTCCTTTAACAAAGGTGTTTTAATTGCAAACCGTTGGAATATTTTGTTTGCCATACACTACGAAATGCGTAGTGGATTGCGACTAAAAAATAAACAAAAATGAGAATGGCTATTTAATTTGGTTTGTATAAGTTGAAGAAGATTTTTCAACTTTTGTGCAGTTTATTTATAAAGGTAAAATTTCCAATTTATTGTAAATATTTGTATTTCAATATATTAACAATTATTGTTGATTTAATAATTGTTACAATTAAGTATAAGTATAGAATTTTGTTGTATATTTGTAACAAACCAACAAACGGATAAACATGGAAATAGGACAAGTATTAAAAGCTTTTCGGGAGAGGAATAATTTCTCTCAAGAAGCGGTAGCCTCCTTCTTAGGTATAAAAAGGGAGCTGCTTAGCTATTATGAAAATGATAGCAGAGAACCTTCTGTTGAAGTTTTAGAAAAACTTGCTGATTTATACGGTGCTGAATTGGCAGATTTTTTTGAGACGGATAAAGATCATATCAATACTAATGTTGCTTTTGCATTTAGAGCGACTGACGTAAATGAAAATGACATGAAAGAACTTGCGCAGTTTAGAAAAGTGGTAAAGAATTATTTAAAGATTGTAGAATTAGAAAAGGAAAATGCAAAATAATTATCCATTACAAAAAGCAGCTTCTGATTTTCGAATTCGGAATGGTATTGGCGCGTGTGAGCCGATACGCATGAAGAGTTGGTTGCCGAAGCTTGGTGTTATGGCGTTGTTTAAACCAATGTCTGATAATTTTTCAGGTATGGCTATTCGTCATGGAGATAATCGTTTCATTATTATCAATTCAAACCACCGGGTAAGCAAACAGCATTTTACGATTGCGCACGAACTCTATCATCTTTTTATTCAAACCGATTTTGTTTCAGAAATATCAAATGCAGGAAGGTTTGATAAGAAAGATAAAATTGAATACGAAGCAGATTGGTTTGCTGCCTATTTATTAATGCCAGAAGAATGTTTACTGTCATTAATACCAAAACCAGAACTTGCAAAAAATAAAATCACACTGACTACCATTGTACAGATCGAACAGTATTTTGCATGTAGTAGAGCTTCTTTATTGATACGCCTCGATGCCATGGGATTGATTGACTATAACCGGTATGATGAGTACACAAGAGGCGTGAAGCATAGCGCTGAATTACTTGGTTATGATACAACGCTGTATAGCCCGGGAAATGAAAATTTAGTGATTGGCGATTATGGTGCACGGGCAAAAAGATTATTTGATGAAGGTATTATTTCGGAATCTCACTTTATCAGTTTGATGAATGATATTGGGAAGGATATTGAAAATTTAGCAAACGATAATGAGCAAGAAGAATGAGCCGAACATACTTTTAGATGCAGATGTTGTTCGACACTTTCTTAACGGAAACCGCATACATCAGCTTTCGGCCATTTTTCCGAACAGGTTTGTTATGTTGGATAAAGTGAAAAACGAATTATGTAGAAGTAAAGGTTTGGTGACACCGGTAACGAATTTTTTGTCAATGTTTAAAATACCAGTGATTCCTTTTCCAGTGAAGAGTGAGATTATAAAGGAGTATGCCATGTTGATGAAAAAGTTTGGTGAAGGGGAAAGTGCCTGTATGGCAGTTGCGAGATTTGAGAATGAATTTATAGCGAGTAGCAATTTGAAGGATATAAAAGCGTATTGCACACAGCACGGTATTGTTTATTACACAACAATGGATCTGTTGGTTGAAGCAATGAGCAAAAACATTATGACGGAAGCAGAATGTGATCAATTTATAAATGATGTAAAAACAAAAGGTAGTAAGCTACCATGTAACACGATGAAGGAATATGCAAAAATGAAATAAAAAAACCGAAGCTAATGAGATCGGCTTCGGTCGGTGGAAAGTAAAATGAATTGGGACTCAGTTTTTCTTTCTTGCCGCTAAGGTAGATAAATTCTTAAATCTACCAAATAGATCCTCTAGGGCGGTTGTACACAGGCCTCAGTTAAAACTGTGTATGAAATAAATCACAAAGCCATGGCTAAGAAGCAAGTGCATGTGGTTCCCCACTCCGAAGGTTGGGCTGTTAAAACCGCTGGAAGCGATAAAGCTTACAAGGTTGTTGACACGCAATCTCAGGCCATTAAAATTGGTAAGGACGTAGCTAAAAACAACGCTACTGAATTACTCATACATGGTACGGATGGAAAAATACGTGAGAAAAACACGTATGGACCGGATTCTTTTCCTCCAAAGGGATAAAGAGTCAACGACAGAATTTTAAACAGAATTTATTCTGTATGGGATTCGTATGGCCTAAACCTTCCGGGTTAAAGTGAGGGATTTGTTTAACTAAAACTGAATTGTGTATGATTAGAAATTCTACTCAGAACAAGGTTAGTGTTTGCAAAAAAGATGTTTGCGTAAATGTATATGGGGAATTAGCCCAGGCATTTGCAGGAGCATTAATTTTTGCGGCAGTGGCTTATGGTGTTGCTCAACTGGCGAAAGCTATTAAGTAATGCAGCAACCGTCTGCACAAAATGCGCAGACGGTTTTTTAAGAATAATTATTAAAATTTAAAATCAAGTTTCTCAAATGAAAAAAGAAGACGAAAAAGGACATGACGATAACGGGCATGGCCAAGAAAAAGAAACTACCATCATTGTAAATGGTAGAGAAAAAACCTGGAATGAAAAAGAAATCTCCTTTGCACAGGTGGTTACCTTGGCATTCGGAACTTATGTAGAAAACGGTACAACCGAATATACAGTGACCTATAAACGTGGTCACGGCAATAAGCCCGAAGGCTCAATGGTTAAAGGAGAAAGCGTGAAAGTAAAGGATAAAATGATTTTCAATGTCACAGCAACTGATAAATCATAATCCCGATCTCAAGCGACTGCGAGATGAAGGATATCATATTGAGGTAAAAGGTGGATACTTAGTTATCCACCAAATACCTTATGTGAATAGCTTGAAAAAAGCGCAATATGGAAAATTGGTAAGCAAGCTTGTGTTAGCAAATAACACAAGCGTTGCTCCGCCTGACAACCATGTAATTTATTTTTCCGGTGAATACCCTCATAATGCTGATGGAACAAAAATTATGGCGATTCATAATGAAGATCTAACTAAGGAATTGCATGAAGGTATTACCATAAATCACACTTTTTCAAACAAACCAAAAGAGGGTTTCAGAAATTACTATGATAAGGTAGTTAGTTACGTAAGAATTATTTCCCATCAGGCGTATGCGATTGACAGTGCATTAACCGCAACTCCATTTAATGTGGTTATTGATGAAGATCCTGAAACTGTATTTCAGTATATGGACACTAATTCCAGCAGAGCAAATATTAATATGCTGAATGCAAAATTCAAGAATCAAAAGATCGCTATAATTGGTTTGGGTGGTACCGGAGCGTACATTCTTGATATGATTGCCAAAACACAGGTGAAAGAAATTCATTTATTTGATGGCGATGTTTTTTTATTGCATAATGCTTTTCGGTCTCCGGGTGCTGTATCAAATGAAATACTAGAAACTAAGCCTCGAAAAGTTAGTTATTATAAAAGCATTTATTCAAACATGCATAAGCACATCATCGGACATGATTACTATATCACCGAAGAAAATTTGCATGAGATAACGGAAATGAGTTATGTGTTTATCTGTGTGGATAGAAATGATGCCCGTAAAGCTATTATTGATTATTTGCTGAGTGTTGGTGTGCCTTTTATTGATGTTGGATTAGGAGTGAATGTAGTTGAAGGCGAAAATGAAACGCTCATTGGTATGATTAGAACCACGGTTGGTACAACATTAAAGAATGACCATATAGCTAAGCGTGTGCCTATCGGCACAAATGAAAATAATGATTACAGAACCAATATTCAGGTCGCTGATTTGAATAATTTGAACGCTGTAATGGCTGTGCTCAAATGGAAAAAGTTAACCGGTTTTTATCAAGATTTAGAGAATGAACATCATCAAACTTATTCAATTAACGTAGCTCAATTATTAAATGAAGACCCTGCAACATAAATTCGTTGAATACATTCCTGACACAATTGAAGAAGGAGTGATTTACATTTCGGTTGAATACTGCACCGCCATACACAAATGTGTATGCGGTTGCGGTAATGAGGTGGTTACACCACTCTCTCCTACAGATTGGAGTATTGAATTTGACGGAGAGAGTATTTCA
>JBFWYJ010000107.1:0-9265 GCA_050186555.1 Bacteroidia bacterium | reverse complement strand
TATCTGGCACCTGTTCCTTTTAGAGGGAAAAGAAATGAATCTGGTTATATTTTGGAAGTTGCCAGAAAACTGGCTGAAGTAAAAAATACAGACTTGCAAGAAGTAGAAACAATTACAGAAGCGAACTCCCGAGAAGTTTTTTCCATTCAATAAAAAAGCCCGCAAAGCGGGCTTTTTTATTACTTACTAATAATAAATTTCTTGACCGATCGACTTTGTCCGTTTGATATGTCTATGATGTAAACGCCGTTAGGATAAGTAGATAAATCAAATCCTATAAACTCTTTGGTCACATTGTCTTTCCTGACTGTCTGAATTTCTTGTCCAAGATAATTCAATACCTTAATAGTCAATGTTTCTTCACTTTCAAAACTTGTTGCTAAATTGAATACGCCATTGTTTGGATTTGGAATTAATACAAGGTTATTTTCAATAGAATTGTTGTACTCATTCAATCCTACTTTAGCTTTACATGTGATAATCGGCATAATGGCTAATTGTACGTTTTTGCCTCTTTCCTTAAACATCTTTAGCCAATTATCCGTTGAAGAACGAACAAATGCAGAAGAATCGCCAACAGGAGCATTAAAGATAGAATTAGAGAAAATCTGACAAGAATCAACAGCACTTGTCCAAGGCATTTCTACACCTACATGGAAACCGTTTGTTGGTAATAAATAAGGAGGGTCAAATTCGAATTTATGAATATAAATGTCATTTGAACCCAGCGTATAAGTCGGTTCGCCACACCAGGGAACAGAATTGGTTGGAGTTCCGGTTGTTGACCAAGTGGTTTGTGTTGTAACTGTAATGTTTGATAATACCTCTGGTTTTTGCGTTAACAGCGTTACAGGGCCGCCAACAAGATCTCCCCCCCAAACATTACAATAAACATTTACGCCGCTGGAATTGGCTTTTGTCCCCGCTCGATTAAACAACACCAAAACGCCGCTCAATTGAGGGACAGGAGTGTTACTATATAAATTCGCCGCAAAATATTGAGCGAACTCTTTGTCTTTATAACAGTTCGTTCCAGTTAAGAATCCGGGATTAATCACATTACAACCGATAATTGCTGTGTTTGAGTTTACACTATAAACGCTAAGCGTGTCAGTATTTTTGAGCTTAATTAAAGTGTCAAGACAAGTTGGGTCGTTCGGGCAAATAAAAGTTGAGAATGTGTAAGTCATCTCGGTTGTAGCCAAAGAATTAGATGCTATCAGTGTTAATGTGTAATCACCTTGATTCGCCAGATTTATAGAAGGACTGGCTACATTGTAACCTTGAGATACAGTTGCTGTGTTTGGAGTTAAAACCCAAGTGTAAGACGGTGTCGGACTACCAGTTGAAGTGTTTACTGCTGTAAATGGTTTTCCGAAACATGGTCCGGGATCAGGAATAAAGAAACTGGCATAAGCACCTCCGGCAGGATATGTAACAGTAGTGGAAGTACACAAAGCATGTGACCCTAATTGGTATCTAAAATAACACTGACTCATTGCGGCTTGCATGCGATATGCTTGATCTGTAGTAAACATGTATCGACAATTATCAGGAGTGTAGTCCATGATATTCATGGTCATTTCACCAAACGGACTCAATCCAGAACCGCAAGAATTAATGTCATGTGGATAACTACCTGGACAAGAAGTATTAGGTCCATTAGCAGGAGGCGTGTCGTTACAATAATCTGTTCCACAAACAGCATCTCCCCAGATGTTTAAAACCCCTAGCCAATGTCCGATTTCTCTTGCCAATGTTTTACCGGCACCATAATTGGCTTCACTTCCTGTGTTTGTTCCGCCACCAACGGCAGAAACAATACACCAAACACCATCCGTTGTCCCGGTTCCTACAGCTCCCATCCCTAAAAGATTGGCACCTGCAGGATAAGTAGCACCGCCGAGCACCGTAATTGAAGGACTCTTTTCGCATAGCCAAATGTTAAGATATTTGGTAGGGTCCCATATAGTAGCAGGTTTTACAGTATATTCAAGAAACGAAGTTAATTGAGCGTCACTAGTGAAAGTGTTTGTATTGGCAGTAAACATGGTTGTTAAATCCATTCTGTCTATACCAGGTTCACCGAGAGGGATATTGGTAGGGTCATTAACTGCCAAACAAAAGTTTATTCCCGGATTTGCTACATAATCACTATAATGTGTTATTGATGTTGGATTTGAGCCCATTCCATTATAAATAAAATTTAACTCATCTATTTGGGATTGGATTCTTGCCTGTGAAATATTTGGGTCTGTGCCAATTGCTTGTCCACTATGTAACACGTGAAAAATAACAGGTATAGTATGATTAGGTAAAGGGTCTTTGCTCATAGCTCGAAGTTCTTTGAACTTTTCAACCTCTTTGTTAAACCATTCCTTCCATTGCTGCGGAGGAGCAGGAGTTGCAGAAAGTTTTTTATACGAAGTTGTCTCTTGATTTTGTGCGAATGCACTGCTTAACACAACTAAGCACGCTACCGCGAACGAAAGTAAACGTCTATTCATAAAAGAATTATTTAATCCTTAAATTTAGTGAAATTATGCTAAACCTGTCTTTATAGCAGGTTAAATTAGATTAGAATTTATTAAATCAATATTGTTGATGAGTAAAGATTCTAAACTTTTTTAGAGACTTAACCTGTCTTTCAGCCTAACTGCCTGGCGCCTTGATATCTCAACTTCCTTACCATCCTTTAGTTTTACCATTAAACCACCATTAAACCAAGGTTCAACCGTGTCAATCCAATTTAGATTCACGATATACTTTCTACTAGCTCTGAAAAAGTTCTTCTCGCTAAGTCTGGTTTCAAGATTGTTTAGGCTTCTTAAAATTAAAGGCTTGTTGTTATTAAAATAGACTCTTACATAGTTGCCTTCAGATTCAAATAACCTTACATTTTCAAGCTTCACAAACCAACATTTCTCTCCGTCTTTAATAAATATTGTATCGTTAGTATCAAGAATTTCATTGTTTTCAGGCTTGATAACGCTTTCTTTAATTACCAGCTTCTTTATAGTTTCATTTAAACGAAGCGGGTCGATTGGCTTCAATAAATAATCAAAGGCATTCAATTCAAATGCTTTGATAGCGTGTTCGTCATATGCAGTAACGAATACCACATCAGGTAATGCAGAAATTTCTTCAACTAATTCAAGTCCGGATTTCCCCGGCATGTTAATGTCTAGAAAAACGACATCAGGTTTAAGTGAATTAATCATTTCCTTAGCTTCATCTGCATTTGCACATTCTGCAATCACCTCAATGTCTTTATGCTCACTTAGAAGTGATTTAAGTTCTGTTCTGGCTAATCGCTCGTCATCTACAATAATTACTTTCATGATTGTTAGTTTAATGGAATATTTATTTCAGTTATTACTTTAAAGTCATTTTTAAGTTCATAAATTTTAATATCGGCGGCTCTCCCATATTGCAATTGCAAACGCTGCAAAGAATTCGTGAAACCTAAGCCCGTTTGAGACTTTTCTTCATTAAGTAAACCGGTGTTTTCTATTTTGATATTTAGTATACCATCCTTAACGATAGACGTGATTTTAATCAATCCACCGTCAGGATTTTTAGAAATACCGTGCTTAATGGCATTTTCTACTTGCGATTGAATAATCAGCGGTGGAAGCATCACGCTTTTCGAGTTTGGATCAATATTAATTACAAAATCCAGTCTTTCTTCATATCTGATTTTTTCCAGGTCTAAATAGTCTTTGACTAATTCAATTTCTTCAGAAAGAAATATTTCTTTGTTTTTATTCATTAGCAAACTGTTGCGCAATATGTTGCTTAGTTTGGTTACAGCTTCTTTTGCTTTTAATGGGTTTTCATCTATTAGCGCTCTTATACTATTCATGCTGTTAAACATGAAATGCGGATTTAGTTGAGATTTCAAACTTTTTAATTCACTTTCTTTGCGTGAAGCTTCAAGTCGCAAATTATTGATTTCTGCGTTTTTATAATTAGCAAAGTAGTGATAGCCAAAATAAATTGTATTCCAAATAAAGAAAACTACAGAGAAATTAATAATCGTTGAAATTACCGTAAGTAAAGTATAGTTATTGGATGATAATTGTAAAAATTTACTGGCAATATATAATGTGGCAAATAATATAAATGCTTTAACAATACTGCCTATTAGCATTGTTATCACTTGGATGTATAAGTTCTTGTTTAGAGCATTTATTTTATATATAATAAATCTGTAAGCGTGAGTTAAAAGAATTCCAGTTGGAACAATGATAATATATGGAATGTAATCTTTTGTTTTGTTATTGCCGGAAAGACCAAAAAAAATCACATTTATTAAAACGTAGAAAAGCCAGCCGGATAATTGACAAATCCAATATAATCTGTGGCGACCTTCCATGACCTAAATATAATTATTCATGGATAAACTGAGGTTTAATTTGTATAAATGGCAAAAACAAAGTTTATAACAATTAAAATACATTATGGAATGTTCATGTATTTGTGTGTTTGAAGTGAGATTCGCCACTTCGGATTATTTTTAACGTAATCAATAACGAAAGGTAAAATAGTTTCTGTCTTGCTCCATTCCGGTTGAAGGTACAAATAGCAATTATTTGGAACAGCTTTCGCATTTTCTTCGGCAAAAAGAAAATCATTTTGATTGTAAACGATTACTTTTAATTCATTTGCTTTTTGGAGCATTTCGCTTATCGGTTTGACGTTTTTTTTGGGAGATAAACAAATCCAATCCCATTGACCACTCAATTGATACGCACCTGATGTTTCCAGAAAAGTTCTTATTCCTGAAGTCTTTAATTTAGAGGTCAATAGATTTAAATTATAAATTAAAGGTTCTCCTCCGGTGATAACAACAGATTTAGCCCCAATATTAATTACGTTTTGGATAACGGATTCAATATCAATTAATGGATGAGTATTTGCATCCCAACTTTCTTTTACATCACACCAATGACAACCAATATCGCAACCTCCGATTCTGATAAAATAGGCAGCCTCACCTGTGTTAAAACCTTCACCTTGAATACTGAAAAATTCTTCCATTATTGGTAATTTCAATCCAAGTTTAACAGCTCCTTCAGTTTCTGAATCTAGATTATGTAATGTGTAGTTCAACTGTTCAAAATTACGAAATTATTGCTCATAAGAGATTATTAGTAACTTTGTTACCCTTATGAATATTGGTATAGTTTGTTATCCAACTTATGGCGGAAGTGGAGTGGTTGCTACTGAGTTAGGAATTGCGCTTGCAAGAAAAGGACACAAAGTCCATTTTGTTAGTTATTCTCAACCCTTTCGCTTAAACCAATTCAATGAGAATTTGTTCTATCATGAAGTCAGCGTTAACGATTATCCTTTATTTGAATATCAACCTTATGAGAGTGTACTTGCAAGCAAGATTGTTGACGTGGCTATTTATGAGCGGTTGGATGTTTTACATGTTCATTATGCTATTCCACATGCATCTGTGGCTTATATGGCTCAACAGATATTAATTTCAAAGAAAATATACCTTCCGTATATTACAACATTGCATGGTACAGATATAACGCTGGTTGGAAAAGACCCTTCTTTTGAGCCAATTATCAGATTCTCATTGAATAAGAGTAATTTGATTACAGCAGTTTCGGAAGATTTGATGAAGGACACATTGCGAAATTTTAAGATTGACAATAAAATTGAAGTAATTCCTAATTTTATTAATATTTCTGATTACAATAAAGAGAATCAACCTTGTAATAAAAAGCATTACGCCCCAAATAACCAAAAATTGCTGGTTCATGTTTCAAATTTTAGAAAAGTTAAAAGAGTTGATGATGTTATCGCGGTTTTTAATAAAGTTAGAAGTAAGGTAGATTGTAAATTAATATTAGTAGGGGATGGTCCTGAAAGACCTCAAATAGAGCAATTGGCCAGAAAAAGCGAATTTCATACTGATATATTAAGTCTGGGCAGAATACCAAATCCTATTGATATTCTTTGTTTGGGAGATGTATTTATATTGCCTAGTGAGACTGAAAGCTTTGGTTTGGCAGCTCTTGAGGCTATGGCAATGAGAATGCCTGTAATTAGTACAAATTCTGGTGGTTTGCCTGAAGTTAATTTAAACAACTACTCCGGGTTTACATCCAATGTTGGAGATGTAGACGCTATGGCTAAGCACTGTTATGATTTATTTACAGATGAAGTTCTATACAGTAAAATGTCGGAGCAAGCATATCTACAGGCTCTGAAGTTTGATGAGTCAGCAATATTATCAAAGTATGAAGACTTATATTTTAAGCTTCATGAATCAGGTAAAAAAGTAAGTTTATAATTCACCTATACCAATCAGAAGTTTTTCAATTTTCTTTTTAGCTTCGGTTGGACTAATCAAATAGTTATTGAATAAAACAGAAAAACTAATCGTTTTACCGGTTTTACTTTTCACAAATCCGGAATATCCTCTGGCGTGATTAATGTATCCGGTTTTAGCCTGCATTTTCCCTTCAATATATTCTCCTTTTCCTATTGAACGCATACTGCCTTGTTTGCTTGCGGCAGGTAATGATTCGGAAAATGTTTTTTGAGTTAAAGGATCGCTTAACACTTTTCCAATGAATTTTGCTTGTAGTGAAGTTGTAACCAGATTAGACCTTGCCAAACCACAGCCGTCAGATAAATAAATTTGTTTCTCATTTAAACCTAACTTCTTAATATAATTATAGATATTTCCAAGCCCGGCTCCATAATTGCCATTACCGATTAGATACACTAATGATTCTGCAAAAAGATTGTTGCTTGCGATATTTGTGTAGTAAACAATTTTATCTAACGATGGTGAAGAATGAGAACAGATTAATTTACTTTTTCTGGTGGTGTCTGAATTAAATACACTTGAAGCTGATCCGGATACTTTAATACCATTGCTTACAAAATAGTTTTTCAGCACAACTGCGCATTGAAGCGCCGGGTCAGGGGAGGAGCCCTTTACAATAAAATCAGATTTATCATGTTGAATGGTGCCAAGGATGTCTTTGTGATAACCGAATGGATCTCCATAAATGTAGGCCTCATCTCCCTTTGTACCGCCTTTTACACTATTTTCAAATTTAAACGTATTAAATAATTCATTAGGTTCGATGGATGTAATTTCTGTTGCTTCTCCAATGCCTTTACTTTTAAAATGAATCTTAACAAGGTTGTCTGAAAAGGACAAACCAAACGGAACTGCCCCAAAATAATTACTGATATCTCCCCAAATCCAATTAGCAGGAATTTGCTTTGGCCAAACCGACGCATCGCCAATGATGTTGCCCTCAATTTTTGTAATCCCTAACTTATTTATTTCAGCAAGTAATTGCGTAAATACGTCTGTTTCGTTTTTATAGAAATAACTTGAGCCAAAAGTTGGGTCTCCACTTCCGATTATGTATATATTCCCTTTTAAAATTTTGTTTTCAATTTTTCCGTCATACTCAAAATTGGTTTTAAAACGATAAGAATTACCTTTGATTTTAAGTGCTGTAGCGGTTGTAAATATTTTCAACGTGCTGGCAGGTATCATTAGTAATTCTTGATTGTGCTCAGAAAGCACTAAATCATTGGAGTAATCATAAACACAATAGCTGGTTAATGCCCCATTTAAAGACTCGTCTTTTAACCATTCTTCAGCAATTTTATTTAATTGTGCTTTTGTAAAAAAGCACAAGAATGAAATGAATAGAAAGAATCGATATTTTAATTTACCAAATTTCAATCCTGTTTTCAGGTGCTACGTAAAGTTTATTATTCGGTTTTATTTTGAATGCTTCATAAAACGCATCCAGATTGGTAAGCGGTGCCCATGCTCTAAAATATGCGGGGCTGTGAGGGTCGATTGTTACCAAGCGTTTAATTTCATCATCGCTTGCTATATTTTTCCAGCCTTGACACCAGGCAATAAAAAAGCGTTGTTCTCCGGTAAATCCTTTAATTACTTTTGACGGTTTTCCGTTAAGAGATTTTTTGTAAGCGTTATAAGCCATTGTTAATCCGCCTAAATCAGCTATATTTTCACCTTGAGTTAAGGCACCATTGACGTGTAATGTATCAACCGCAACATATTGGTCAAATTGCTTAACTATTGAGTTGGTTCTTGATTTGAAATTAGCTAAGTCTTTTTCCGTCCACCAATTATTCATGTTACCCTG
This sequence comes from Bacteroidia bacterium, assembly GCA_050186555.1. Lineage (GTDB taxonomy): Bacteria > Bacteroidota > Bacteroidia > B-17B0 > Aurantibacillaceae > Aurantibacillus. The sequence goes on along the minus strand of JBFWYJ010000107.1, from coordinate 1,094 downwards.
GGAGTCAAATTGTGAACCCTGATCATCGAATCCATGTGTAAGCTCGTGTCCGATGATTGCTCCCATACAGCCATAATTGAAAGCGTCATCTGCAGAGGGATCAAAAAAGGGAGGCTGAAGTATTGCTGCAGGAAAGGTGATTTCGTTTGAAGTAGGATTGTAGTACGCATTAACCGTTATTGGAGTCATCAACCACTCAAATCTGTCAGTAGGTTTTGTTAGTTTTTCAATGTTTTCGTCAAACCTGAAGCTCGAAGCGCTACAAACATTTTCATAATAGCTATTGATACCTATCGTCATTTTTGAATAATCTTTCCATGTATCCGGATAACCAATTTTACGAATTAATGAATCCAATTTGGCATGCGCTTGTTTTTTTGTTGAAGCATCCATCCAGTCTCTTGAATCGATTCTATCTCTGTAAGCCAAAATCAAATTATCTATCATTTTATTTAGCTTATCTTTTGAAGATTGTGGGAAGTATTTCTTGACATATGCTTTAGAGATTATTTCGCCAATCATTGCATTCCCTACATTATGAACCCTTTGCCATCTGGCTTTTTGTTGTTTTGCTCCCGAAAATTCCTTGCCAAAAAAATCAAACTTGGCATTTTCCCAATCGGCTGAGAGATAACCGGCTGAATGGTTAAGCAACTGCCAACTCATGTAATTTTTTAATAATTCAAGATCTGTTTTTTTGATTAAATCATTAAGTGCAATTAGATAAGTTCTGGAAGATACAATAATAGTATCAGGCATTGAAATACCAATAGTTTTGAAATACGAATCAAAATCGAACTCACTCATCATTATTTTAAGTGAATCTTTAGTTACCGGATTGTATTGTTTTTCTATATCTCGCATTTCGGGTCTGCTCAAGCCTTTATCCATTAAAGCCTTTTCAAAGTTGAAAACTTCGACGGCAATTTTATCAGATTCTTCTTTTGTTTTACCTGTTAATTTAAACAGTATCGACATGTACTCTTTGTATTTTTCAAGTTTGTTTGCAAAACTTGGTACGTAATAAAAGTCTTTACTTCCTAAGCCTACGCCTGCCTGACCAATTTAATATACATGGCGTTTAGAGTTTTTTA
>JBFWYJ010000106.1:0-9268 GCA_050186555.1 Bacteroidia bacterium | reverse complement strand
TTACATTAGCACCCTGTATAGCTTGTGCAAGTGTTATTTATACCGTGTGTATTAAAAAGGTCTATTTCAAAGATAGTTATGCCAAATTTAAAGGAATTCCAAGTGATGAGGGTGTTGATTTTTTAAGAAGATTTGGCGTTGAGGTTCATCAAAAAGATTAAATGTTTGGAAGGGTGAGGGTTTTATTTTTTATATTTTTTTCTTTTTTGCTTCCAGGTTTGATAAATGCCCAGAGTGAAGGCGGAGGTGGAACCGGACCAAAAGAAAAATCTTTTCAAAGCGAAAGAAAAGCGCGTAAGAAAGACAGAAAAGAAGCTAAGGAAAAAAGAAGAAAAGAAAAGGAAGAACAGAAGGCAATTAAAAAACATCACAAAAGAATTCAAACAAAAGAAGTTCGAAAGCGAATGAAAAAAAGTAAAAAGAAAGCAAATCGCATCAATCAAAATAAGCACCCGGAGAAAAAATCCAGGCGAAAAAAGCGTATTTAGCCACGCCATTTAATTTCTCTTTTATACCACTTGTTAACTTATTTTAACCGATTCATTTTTTTTGGTTGAATTACCTGTAAAACTGCTTAACTTGCCTAATAATAAGTTACAAGAATGGAATAATAAATGTCTTCTGATTATCAAGCACTTAATAATTATAAATAAAAATAGCTTGTATTATCGTATTGTCATTTATAATTTTAGCAACTTAGAATTATTGTAGGATTTAAGGTAATTTAACAATATGGTAAGAAAACTTTACTTTTCATTAGTGTTGATGATTTTGGCCGGATTTTCCGCCTTTTCACAAGATCAAAACGGGTCCATAAAAGTGACTCTGAAAGACAAGGCAACAGGCGAGACTATCCCATTTGCTAATATCGTCGCCTATCAAGGCGGTGTGCAGGTAGCTGTAGCAACAACTGACATGGATGGTGTCTGTATAATCAAACCTTTAAGACCTGGTAAATACAGCGTTAAAGGTGTTTATGTGGGATATCAACCAATTGAAATCAGGGATATTGTGGTAGGGGAAGGAAAGCAGGCGGTTGTTACATTGCCTTTATCAAATGATGGTGGCGTGAAACTTGAAGAAGTTGAGGTCATCACTTACCAAGTACCTTTGATTGACCCGGATACAAAGACGGGAAATACAGTAACAAGAGAAGAATATCAAAATTTGGCTCAAAAAGATGTTAATTCAGTAGCCGCAACAACCGGTGGTGTATACCAATCTGATAACGGAGCTGCTTTAAGCGTTCGTGGTGGTCGTGGTGGAGCTACGACATATTTCGTTGACGGTATCAAAGTTATTGGAAGCTTGAATCTACCTCAACAATCTATTGGCTCTTTGGAAGTTATTACAGGTGGTTTACCGGCAAGTTATGGTGACCTTACTTCAGGTGCAATTTCAATTTCAACAAGGGGTCCACAAGCGAAATTCTTTGGTGGTGTTGAATTAATTTCTTCCCAAATAACCGATGCTTATGGTTACAACTCGCTAGGTTTTAGTGTGGGCGGACCGATGTATAAGAAAAAGGATTCTACTGGAAAAAATGGCAGAACTGTTTTAGGCTTTTTCATTTCAGGTCAAGGAACATATCAAAAAGAGCCGTCTCCTTCATTTAATCCAATCTATGTATTAAAAGACGAGAAATTGCAAGAGCTAAAAGCAACTCCTTTGTTGATTTCTCCTTCTGGAACTGGTTATGTTCGTTCTTCTGAATATGTTACGCTTGATGACATGGAAACGCGTAAAACACGGATTGATGCTCCAGGAAGAAACCTAAGCTTTAATGGGAAAATTGATTTTGCTCCAACTCTTAACACTAATATTACTATTGGTGGTTTCTTCGAGTACAATGGTGCTAATAATGCAGCAAGAACTAGTCAGGTTTTTAACCCTGGAGTTAACTCTTACTCTTCTGACCGTACATTCAGACCGTATATTTCTTTTACGCAAAAATTTGGAAGCTCAACTGGAGACAAGGACAAAAAACAATCAATGTTTTCTAATTCATTCTTCAAGTTTCAGGCTAGCTATGAGAAAACAACTTATATAACTGAAGATACTAGATTTAAGAAGAATTTCTTTAATTATGGATATGTGGGCAAATTCTACACGCCTCAGTTCGGAAGAGATTTTGCATTGAATTATGTGTTTAATCCTGAGTTTGTATTAAATAATGATACAATTTTAGCATACACATATGCTTCTTCAACACCTGGTGCTATCAGGTTCGAACCATCAGATTTAAATCCTGATGCTACTTTGTTTACTGACTATTTATTTAATCAAAATCCGAATTCAATATTCAGTTTGAATCAGGTTGTAGGTAATTTCGCTTTGAGAAATGGTGACTCTCCGCAAAGTATTTATGGTATGTTTGCTAATTTCGGTTCGTATCCAACATCCTACAATTCTACATTTTTTAACCAATTTCGTATAACAAGCAGTTTTAATACAGATATCAAGGGCAAAAATGGTGTATTACATGCGGTTACTTTGGGTATGGAATTTGACCAACGTTTCGTCAATTACTATAACATTTACGCTGCCGGATTATGGAGTCGTATGAGATTGATCGCTAACAAGCATTTGGAAGAGTTAAACACGGATAATCCAATATTAGTTCCTGAGTTTAGTGGTTCAATACCTTACTTCTATTTTGATTACAAATATCAAGGTGATATTCAAACCAAATTCTCTGAAAGTTTATTGGCTAAATTGGGATATGCAAAAGATTATACCGGACATATTAATATTGATGAGTTAGATCCTGAAACATTTAGTGTTGATATGTTTAGCGCTGAAGATTTATTAGGAAACATCGACGGAGCTCAGATTGTTGCTTATGGAGGACATGATCACGCAGGAAATCGTATTAAAGGCTCTGTAACTGATATCAATGACTTCTTAAATAAGAAAGATGAGACAGGCAGAAATTTATTTCCAATAGGAACTTTTAAACCAATTTATTCTTCCATTTATGTAATGGATAAATTCGATTTCAAAGACATTAAGATCAACGCTGGATTACGTGTAGACCGTTATGATGCAAACCAGAAAGTATTGAAAGATCCTTATGCATTACATGATTTAGCAAAAATCAGTGATTTAGCTTCTATACAAGGCCTTCCAAATAATTTCACAGACAATTTACCTGGTAGTTTGTCCAAAGATGCTGTTGTTTATGTTTCTTCAGATCCTTCAAAAGGAAAATCATACACAATCAATGGATTTAGAGAAGGTAATAAATGGTTTGATGCGCAAGGAAATGAAATTTCTGATCCTTCACTTATTGCATCTGAAGATGGTCGTCCAATTCCTTTATATAAAGATGTTACTAATTATAGCCAGAAGTTTTCTGCAGGTGGTTTCCAAAATTACATAGCTGCAATCAACGTAATGCCTCGTATAGCGTTTTCATTTCCTATTTCCGACGTGGCTAACTTCTTTGCCCATTATGATATCTTAACTCAACGCCCTGGAAATACTATTAACCGCTTAAATCCGATTGATTATTATTTCCTTGAGTCTTCTTCCGGGAACCCGTTTGTTGCAAACGCTAGTTTAAAACCAACTCAAACCATTGATTATGAATTAGGATTCTCACAGGTATTGAATGAGAGAAAAAGTGCTGCCCTAACTATCACTTCATTTTATCGTGAGATGAGAAATATGATCCAAACAAGAGCAGTTGTTGGTGCTTACCCAAGAACTTATTTAATGTACGATAATTTTGACTTTGGTACAGTTAAAGGTTTAACTGCAGCTATAGATTTCCGTAGAAGTGGCGGTTCTTCATTCAAAGCGAACTATACATTACAATTTGCTGAAGGTTCCGGATCAAATTCTAATAGTGGTGGGAACTTGGCAAGTTCTGGCCAGCCTAACTTACGTATTCTTACTCCTTTGGATTATGACCAAAGACATACGTTTGTTTTGGTTTACGACTTCCGTTTTGGGTCAGAGAAGGAATACAAAGGCCCTCAGATTAAAAGAAAGAGTGGTAAAATGTTGAATTTATTTGAAGACGTTGGATTCAACTTATCGTTCAATATTGGTTCCGGCACACCGTACACCCGTTGGTCAACTCCGGTTGCACTTAATGGTGGTTCAAGATCGAACGTTGTTGGTTCAATTAATGGTTCTCGTCTACCATGGAGTTTCAGAAGCAATTTAAGAGTTGATAAAAATATTCCTTTAACATGGGGTAAAGAGGATGAGGATGGAAATAAAAACCAGGCTAATCTTAACGTTTATTTACAGGTCTTAAATTTATTCAACAATAGAAACGTATTAGGTGTTTATGCCTTTACCGGAAACCCTGATGATGATGGTTATTTAGCATCTTCTCAAGCCGTAGCTGCTTTAGCAAACGCTAATAGTCCTCAGGCATTTAGAGATATGTACACAGTTAGAATGTTGTCTAATGGAAACTTCAGTCAGCCGAGACAGATAAGAATTGGTTTATTGTTGGAGTTTTAATAATTGATAATAGGATTTATGAAAAAAATAGTAATATCATTTTTTACACTTGCAGCACTAACATTAAGTGCCAAGGAAAAGGTTGGAGTTGAAGCCGGTAAGACAGCCGGAAATAATTCAAATAGCGGGGCTACCCTTTCAGGTAGAGCTTTGGCAGAATGTTCTGCTCCAAAAGCAAGTAGAGAATTGTGGGTGAACAATGTTAGAACCATTATTTATAATGGTGGTGATATGTGGTGGGATTTGTTCGGAACAACAAATGCTTATTACATTATTCCTGCTACTACAAATAAAGCGCAAGGTGCTTCTTCTTTATTTGCAGGTGCTGTTTGGATCGGAGGATTAGATGCAGGTGGTCAGTTGAAAGTAGCCGCAATGACTTATCGCCAATCCGGTATCGATTTTTGGCCTGGCCCACTAGATACAGCAAATACGTCTGCAGATCCTGATGTTTGTAGTCAGTATGACAAAATTTTTCAAATTTCAAGAACTGAGGTAGACAATTTCGTAACCGGTGGTGGTCCAATAACATCTGATATTGCACAATGGCCTGGTAACGGAGATCCTTCGAAAGGTCAATCTTTGTACTTGGCACCTTTTATTGATGTAAACGGTGACGGAGTATATGAACCGACTACTGGTGATTACCCGGGATATGATGTTTACAATACTGCAGCTAAAGATAATTTAGGTGTTTGTAAAACCAAGTTATATGGAGATAATACACTATTTTGGGTATATAACGACAAAGGAGGTATTCATACTGAATCACAAGGTGTGCCTATTGGTGTTGAAGTTAGAGCTCAGGCATTTGGTTTTAAAACCAATGATGAAATTAATAACATGACTTTCTATAGTTATGAAATTTATAATCGTTCATCTTTCCAAATAAACAAAACTTATTTTACGATTTGGAATGATGCGGATTTAGGTTATTACTTAGATGATTATGTTGGCTGTGATACTAAGAGAGGTTTAGGATTTATCTATAATGCTAACCAAAACGATAATATTTTATATGCAGGTACAAATGGTTACGGAGATTTTCCTCCTGCGATAGGATGTGACTTCTTTAGAGGCCCTTTAGCTGATGAGAATGATGGAGTTGATAATGATTTTGACGGAATTGTTGATGAGGTTGGTGAAACAATCCAAATGAGTAAGTTCTTATATTACAATAATAATATTGGTCCGTTTCCTCCACAAACTACAAATCCGGATATTGCAATTCACTTTTATAATTACATGACGGGTTATTGGAAGGATGGTTCTCCATTTACTAATGGCGGAAATGCTTACGGCGGTTCTACTGAAGTTGACTACGTTTACGATGGAGATCCTGTTACTGGGACTGGTTGGACTGAAAGAACTGCGGGTAACTTACCTGGAGATCGCCGTTTCTTGCAATCAGCCGGACCGTTTACATTAAAACCTGGAGCAGTTAACAATGTTACTTTCGGTCTGCCGTGGGCACAAACAGGAAATAAAGGTGGCAACTTAGAATCCATTACATTGATGAAAAATGCCGATGACAAAGCTCAGGCATTGTTTGATAATTGCTTTAAATTATTAGATGGTCCTGAGGCACCTGATATGACAATTCAAGAATTGGATGGCGAATTAATTTTCTATCTAACCAATAAAAAAGGTGTTAGCAATAATTATAAAAATTACAATAATGATTATGATGAAGAAGATATTACCATTATTTCTGATCCTTCTTCAACAATTCAAGCAATTGCAAATCCAGACAAACACTACAAGTTTGAAGGTTACATTGTTTATCAGGTAAAAGATGACAAAGTTACTTCAACAGATCTTAAAGACGTTACGAAAGCAGTTCCGGTTTTTCAATGTGACGTTAAAAATGGTGTTTCAAGATTGGTTAATTATGTAGTTGATAATACTGTTGGTGGATTTGTTCCGCAAGTTATGGTTGAAGGCACTGATGAGGGTGTTTCTTCTACATTCCGATTAACGGAAGATGCTTTTGCTTCAGGTGAGGAGAAGGGGTTTGTTAATAATAAGCCATACTACTACATTGCTGTGGCTTATGCTTATAATAATTATTTGACTTATGTTCCGGATGTTTCTCCAAGTGTATCTCAGTCTGGGAATTATTTAGGTCAAAAGAAGCCGTATTTAGAGGGTAGAAAAATTAAAAGAGCTTCTGCCATTCCTCACAACACTGCAAGTGAATTTGGTGGTAGTGTAATGAATTCAAACTATGGTAGTGGTGTTAAAGTCACTCGTATTGAAGGTCAAGGTAATGGTGGTAACTTGATGACATTAACTAAAGCCTCTGAAGATGCTATTGTTGCCAATGGTTTTGTGAGTAATGTTACATATGAAGCGGGTCAAGGACCGTTAAACATTAAAATTGTTGACCCTCTTGGTGTCAAAGGTTCGAACTTTAAGTTTTATATGATTCACCACAGAACCAAACAACCTTTAAATGCAAATAGCATGCTTCCGTTCACTAAAACCGTTACTACCGGAGCATCAACAACAGTAGTTAATTACGAGAATGTCAATACTGTTTTAGCTGATAGTGCAAGCTGGGTGCTATTTGATGAATCAAATAATAAGTACTATTATCCGGATTTAACTGCAGGTGATAGTTATACATTGACCGCGACTCCTTCCGTTGCTGTTAAACCTATTAGCGTATCGGGCGAGTCTTATTTTCCGGAACTGGGATTCTCTATTAAAATTGGTCAAGTTGCAGATCCAGGAGAACTCCAATTTTTTACAAATTTTGGAGGCTTGGATAACACTTATGAAGGGCCTTTGCCTAAGACTTTTTTAGGTGCAAGTATGGTATATGAGAATAGCTCTCTTCGTTGGCTTAATCCAGTTCAGGATCAAGATGGCGGAAGCCCACTTAATTGGGTTTTATCAGGAACTAACAAGACCACTGGTCAAGAAGACGCTTACTATACCAAACTTGGGAATGAAATAGAAGCGTTTGTTGACCCTCAGAAACAATTTGGAAAGATATTAGACGGTACTTGGGCACCTTACCCATTATGCGCAGGCTATTATACTTTATCTGCAACTAGAAATTTTGCGGGCCCCGCATTAAATGGTGAAATTTATGCAAGAGATAACTCTGTTGGCAATATTATTACTGCTTGTGGTTCTGTTCCTTATGGTGGAAACACTGATATGAGAAGAATCAGTAGTGTATTGGTTGTTTATACAAGAGATCAATCTAAGTGGACAAGATGCCCTGTATTAGAAATGCAGGAAGTGACAGAACTTTCAAACGGTAATTCCTATTTCTTTGAACCGAGAAGAGTTCCATCAGTAGATAAGAATGGGATTGCATTAGGCGCCCCAGGCTGTAATACTGCTGATGCCTCATTAACTTCAACAGTTGGTATGGGTTGGTTTCCTGGCTATGCTATTAACATTGAAACTGGTGAAAGAATGAATATGGCATTTGGTGAAGACAGTTATCAAACCACTAATAATGGAAATGACATGATGTGGAATCCAACAAGCAGTATGAGTAATCCTTACTCATTTACCATGGGAGGTAAGCATTTTGTATATGTTTTTGGTAATTCGATTACCGGTAAGCATAACTTGGATTTAACCAATTTCCCAACTCTAAGTGGATTTACAGATTTTGACGGAGAAGTTTTCGGTGCAGGCCCATATGATAATGGTGCAAGAGTTTATAAGCAATTAAGCATGTTCTTTAATGATGTAAGAAACAATATTGTAAGCGTATTAAATGGCTCTAGATTAACTCCGCTAGCAGCAATTGAGAGAGATATTATGTGGGTAAGTATGCCAATGTTAAGCAGTGGTTACTCATTTAAGAACCCAAAAGATATGCCTTGTGATGTAAGAGTACAGATAAATGTTAGCAAGCCTTACCGTTATGGATATGCTACAATGCTTCAAACAGATTCTCAGAATCCTGCTTATGCGACTAACTCAAATGCTACTTACTCAACACAAGCTAACAGATTATTTTCAATTACAAGTGCAACACAATTGCCTTCCGGTCAGTATGTAAGCGCTACACCGGTGAACAACAACTTTCCTGCTTATAGCTTCAGCACCATTGATTTGGCTGCGAAGTATAATGATGGAGATATGGCTAAGAATGCATTGGATTTAATAAGAGTAGTACCTAATCCTTATTATGGAAATTCTAAGTACGAAACTAATCGAACTGATGCAAGAGTAAGAATAACAAATTTACCGAATCAATGTACAATTAAAATTTTCTCGTTAAACGGAACACTTGTTAGAACAATTAAAAGAGATGTGACCGGTCTGGAAAATGAATATACTAAGTCGGCTTTCGGTACGTCAACTTCTTCAAGTTCAAGTAGCGGAAATGATATCAACGCTTCTAAGCGTATTTCATATGTTGACTGGGATTTGAAAAACCAGAACAGTATTCCGGTTGCAAGTGGGTTGTATATTTTCCACATTGATGTTCCCGGAGTAGGAGAGAAAATTATTAAATGGTTTGGAGCAATGCGTCCATTAGACTTACAGAATTATTAATTTGTATTATAGAGTAGTAGTTATGAAAAAGAACCTATATAATATTGGATTGGCGGTATTTATACTTGCGGGATCTTTAAATGCAGGTAATCCTGAACGTTCCGGTCAGGCCGGAGCAGGAGCTCTTTTGATAAATCCTTATTCAAGGAATGCTGGTATGTGGGGTGCCAATATGGCAAGAGCAAAGGGATCAGAGGCTCAATTCTTGAATGTTGCAGGAACAGCATTTACGAGAAAAACAGAATTAATGTTTAATCGT